>JAKASG010000056.1 GCA_021828285.1 Acidobacteriota bacterium
GCTTGAACTCCTTCGTGAACTGCCGTCGAGACAAACCCATGACTCATCTCCCTTCGATGGCATTTTCATACCATTCGCTGAATTTTGAGTCTTAACCGTTTGTCTCAAATTTGGGGACAAGTCCAGAGCGTGGATTGAAACTAGCGCGTGGCCGCACAGAATTCCGTCCTCTGTGGTTCGCTCCCGCGCGGGAGCGGAGATTGAAAGCGGTCATTTCCGCAGCGCCGATGAAGTGCTCGATCGTGCCTTGGCGGCATTAAAAGAGAAAGAGCACCATCGCAAGGGCACAACGCGACGGAAAAATCTAGCGCAGTTCCTGATGGAGTCCCCGCGGCAGGGGTTGAGTTGAGCTTCGAGAACCGCATGGACCAAAGTTATCCCGCCGGGCTATAACCCCACGTTATTACGGTCACCCTCTACAGCAAATTGATCACTACGCGGCGACCGACCATCGCCGCTGCGCGCTGCAGGCTCGATAGCGTAATGTCATTCTTCGCGTCTAGGATGCGATCAACCTGAGTGCGGCTTGTCTTAAGAAGCGCCGCCATGCGCGCTTTGGATATTTTCTTTTTCTTCATGGCCCGTGCAAGCTGCCATGCCACAACCTCTTTAATCGCCTGTCCTTGAGACTCTTCAAAGACGCCTTCCTCTTTGAGGAAATCGTCAATGCTCGAACCCATATGTTTCTTGCTCATTGCTCTAACTCCCTCTGACGTCTTCGGGCCAGCGCCAAATCATCGTCTGGCGTGGTCCGCGACTTCTTGATAAACCCGTGCAAAGCCACGAGGTACCCCTCATAGAGACAAAGTAGCACGCGCGCGGTGCGCTTCGTCTGCAAACCCGTCCGGACTTCCCACAGCCCGCTACCGAGCGGGCGGCAGAGAGGCATGCCCACTGGCCACCGCCATTGCGCACGCAATAGGTCTTTGCCAATCGCTCGGCGCTCAGTTTCAGGCAATCCCTTCAGCCACTCACGGACGGGTTCGGCTCCCGCCGCGGTACGGAAGAAAACGAGCGGGATTTTTTGTGGCTGCGGATCATCTGTCATCTAGCACCTTATAAAGTACATGTACCATAAAAAGTACGCTTTTGCAACTTGTTTTGAGCAAGAGCCGCGGGAACAAGTGCAATGGAACATCCAAACACTGACGTGACCGGATCGGAGAACTAATCGTTACCAACATCAATTCGAAGGTCTGATTGGAGCGCGCACGGTGGGCCGAACCGGGCAGGTCTGACCGTCGAAGCATCGTCTACCAAGCGGTCTACCAAGCGATCCAAACGAGTACAGGACCGGTACAACTTGAGCGTCCCGAAAGAGATTTTCAATAACTTAGGGTTGCCAACCGTGCCGCAACATCAACGAGTTACCCTTGAGTAACTAGCTTCGGGACCAAGAGGTCCCCAGTTCAAATCTGGGCGCCCCGACCAACTCCTAAAGTTGTTGTCCGCTGCGTGTAGCCGTCCTTCCTTACTTTTTGGGTGAAAACCAGATGTCCGAAGCTCCTGCTGAACCCCGTTGTGCGGCCGAAGCTCCGCTCGATGAATGCGTGCGATATTTCTGATATTCTAAATGTGCCATGATCCGCAGGAACCTGGGCGCTTCCGCGTTTTGGTTGGCGCTGCTCGCCGTTCCGGCATATTCCGCGTTGCAAGGATCGGTGGTTCGCCTTGTATCGCCTACCTGGCGAGTGACCGGCTCGGAGCAGCTCAATATCCAGGATATCCGTCAATGGGGGGGTGACGTCAAAGTGGAGCGCGAATACGGCGTTCGCTCCGTCACGCTCAAGAGTTATTCAGAAGCCGACCAAACGGCCGGCATCGTCGAGGAGCAGGCCGCGGACGCGTCTTCCGCTTACGGCCTGTTCACTTTCTACCGCACCGATGCGATGCACGCCGTCCCGGGGGTCGAGCTTGCGGCCGAAGGTCCGAATGGCGCGATCATGGCCCGGGGAAAGCTTTTCATCCGCGTGCCGGCCTCGGCCGCATCGAGCCTTTCCGCCGGCGATCTTCGATCGCTTCTTATTGCAATCGGTGGCGCAAAACCTTCGGCCGAATCGCTCCTCGAGCTGCCATCGTCGCTCCCCTTGAGCGGCCTGCGCGCGGACTCCGTCAAATATATTCTCGGCGCGGAAGCCTGCCGTATTGCTTTGCCTCAGCTTTCCGCAAAAAACGTCGGCTTCGCAGAGGACGCGGCGGAAGTCGAGTCCGGCGTCTATCGCATCGGGAACGCGAGCGTCACAGCCGTCGCCATCAACTATCCGACTCCGCAAATCGCCCACAGGCGCTTCAGCCTCCTCGCCGGCATCCTTCAATTGAACCGGCAGAACGGCCCGCAGTCGTCTTACGGCAAACGCGCGGGTTCCTACGTTGTGCTGGCGCTCGATGCTCCGAACGCCGATGTCGCGCGGCGCGCTCTCGCCAAATTCAAATTCTCTGAAAACGTGAGCTGGGATCAGCCGCGGCCGCTCACCGGCAGAGAACTCGCCTTTCAATTGCTTCATTTATTTCTCTCGAACATTTTCATCATTCTTCTCTCCGCAGGAAGCGCAATTCTCGGCGGGCTCATTATTTTCTTCGGACGCCTCGCGCTTGGCAGAATCTTCCCCAACGCGCTTTGGGCCCACACGGACCGCGATCCAACCATCAGACTCAACCTGTTCTGAGCGCCGTCTAGCCTAAAGCCGCTCCGTTATATCAATAAGTTATTTATCATCAATTATTTAACCGATGACGAGGCAAGATGTGCTGATTCTTACCTTATGTCCAGCGTTTGCAACGGCCTTAAAACTTAATCACATAACTTGCTGATAATAAACATGTTATTTTACGTTTTGGAGGCCAGAAAACTCTTGACAAGCCGATGAAAGGTTCTATAAACTCGCTCCGAGTTTAGATGGCGGAGCGCGTCCGCCATACTATTCTCCTCTCACGTGCTCACCCGCGGCTTTCGCGCTAGCGCGTTATACCGTGGGTGAGCATTTTTTTCGCCGGCGTAGCTCAGTCGGTAGAGCAACGGTTTCGTAAACCGTAGGTCGGGGGTTCGATTCCCTTCGCCGGCTCCATTCACACCATGATTTTCTTGCGATTCCGTGACAGAGTTTCTGGATTCACGTCGCCGTGGGCCCCTGTTGCATCCATGTTTCATTCGGGCGGCGCATCGTTGTAGAATAAGTTGATGAGCAGGAAACCAATTTCCGGCGGCGTCGTCCACACTTTGCCTGCAGATTTGCGAAAGGCGCTCCTTTCCGATCCGGAGGCGCTCGAAAAATGGGAGGACATCACGCCGCTCGCGCGCAATGAATGGATTTGCTGGACCATTTCCGTCAAGAAGGCGGAAACCCGCGAGCAACACGTCGAGAGGACGTGCTCGGAGCTGAAAGAAGGAATGCGGCGTCCCTGCTGCTGGCCCGGCTGCCCGCATCGTTAAGATCAGGTGATGATCAAACAAAAGGAGATCTGCGGCAGAGGCCCCGCATACGGCGGCAGCGGCGCGTCCCCAATATGCCGTCCCGGCAAGATGAGGGGTCCGGTTTCTTCGAAGGATGTGGACCGATATATCGCGAATGCGCCGATGACCTTGCAACCCAAGCTGAAGGAACTACGCCGAGCAATCAGTGAAGTTGCGCCGAAAGCGCAAGAGAGCATCAGCTATCGGATGCCCCATTACAGTTACAAAGGAAGACTTGCATGGTTCGCACCCATGAAAAATCACATCGGATTGTACCTGCGCCCGCCGGTCATCGCGGAACATCGCCGCGACCTCGCCGCTTACAAGACCACAAAATCAGCCGTCCATTTCCCGCTCGACAGGAAACTTCCTGTCCCTCTCATTAAAAAATTGGTGAGAGCGAGGATGAAAAAGAACGAAGCGGAAATGTAACCCACCCTCCGCATCGGAAACACCGCCGGACGTTGCGCCCGCCTCGGGACCGGCAAAAGCTTAAACTGGTTGTCCCGAACCCGGGGCAGATGTGGTACGATGCCGGGCTTAAAACTTTTGGAGGAAATCTTTGATGCGCAATCTAACCATTCGCTTGCTGGAATTATCGCTTTGTCTCGTTCTCGGAATCAGCGCCGCACGGGCGGCGACGGCGCCGATCCTGTTCCAACATCCCACCGTCAACTCCACTGAGATTGTCTTTGCCTATGCCGGAAGCCTCTGGTCGGTGAATCGGCGCGGAGGCGTGGCGGAGCGTCTGACGGCGGGTGCGCGCCAGGATAGCCGGCCTGTCTTTTCACCCAATGGGAAGCTTCTCGCCTTCACGGGCGACGATCGCGGCAACCTCGACGTCTACGTGATGCCGGCTAAGGGCGGCCCGGCCCAAAGGCTCACGTGGCATCCCGGCCCCGATCTCGCGATGGGCTGGACGCGGGACGGCAAGCAAGTGCTGTTCAGCTCGACGCGCTACAGCATTGACCCGCTCTATACGCAGCTCTTCACCGTTCCGATTACGGGCGGTTTTCCCGTTTGCGTGCCGCTGCCGTGGGCAACGCAAGGTTCCTATTCTCCGAACGGGACGCGGCTGGCTTACGTTCCGTTCCGCAACCACCCGATGTTTGAAGCGTGGAAGCACTATCGCGGCGGAATGATCCCGCGCATCCGCATCGCCCTGCTGAGCAACTCGAGCGTGGTCACTGTGCCGCGCGGCGACGGCGCGAACAAAGATCCCCAGTGGGTCGGCAACTCGATCTACTTCCTTTCCGACCGGACGGGCGCCCATTTTCGGCTTTATCGCTATCAGCTTTCATCGAAGAAGATTCAGGCGGTTTCACCCGATGACGGCCACGACATCCTCTCCGCCACGGCCGGCGCGCTCGATACGTCGCATCCCGCCATTGTTTACGCGGAAATGGGCAAGCTCTTTATTTATGACGTGAAGTCCGGACGCGTTCGGCAGGTTCACGTCACGCTGCACGCTGATTTTCCGGCCGCGGATCCGCATTGGGATACGGTATCCAAGGGACTGATGCACGCGGGGATTTCACCGCACGGCGTGCGCGCGGTTTTCCAGGCGCATTGCGACATTCTGACCGTGCCCACAAAATACGGCGACGCACAGAACATCACTCGAACTCCGGGCGCTTGCGAGCGTTACCCCGAATGGTCTCCAGACGGGAAGTCCATTGCTTATTTTTCCGACGCCTCGGGCGAATACGAGCTCGACATCGCTCCGCAAAACGGCATCGGCGACGTTCACAAAATCACGCTCGGCGAGCATCCCTCCTACTACTTCTATCCGGTCTGGTCGCCGGACGGGAAATATATCGCTTTCAGCGATATCGCCCAGCACCTTTGGATGGTGGATGTGAAGACGGGCAAGATGACCCTGGTCGCGACGCGATACTACGACGAGGGATACCAATCCTTCATGCCCGCGTGGTCGGCGGACAGCCAATGGCTCACCTATACCTGCGTTCTGCCGAATTATATCCACGCCATCTTCGTCTATTCGCTCGCGTCGGGCAAATCCACGCAAATCACCGACGGCATGAGCGACGCCATGCTTTCGCGGTTCGATCCGAGCGGCAAGTATCTTTACTTCCTGGCCAGCACGAACCCGAACACCGCCGCAGAGGTGGGCGAGCTTTCTGCCATCAACTATCCCACGGTGTATAGCGCCTACGTCGCCGTGCTGCGAAAGAACATTCCTTCGCCCTTCGCACCCCGGCCCGGCGAAGAGAAAATCGCTCCCGCAAAGCCGAAAGCCGGCGCGAAAAAGAAGAAGGCAGCTCCCGGAAAGCCCGCCAAAGTGACGATTGATTTCAACGGCCTGGACCAACGCATTCTTGCCTTGCCGATTCCGCCGCGGGCTTATCAGGATCTCGAAGTCTCCGCGCCGGGCGTGGTGTGGCTGACGGCCGGCGCCGTGGTGAGCCAGAATTTGCCGGACCATCCCGCGCAAACTCTTTATCGCTTTTCCATGAAGAAACGCAAAGCAGCCATGGTGCTGCCCATGATTCAGGACTTCGTGCTTTCCGCCGACGGCAAGCACATGCTTCTCAAACAAGGCCCCCATTGGATGATCGTCCCGGCGGCGGCGAAGGTTGCGCCCGGCAAGGGAATGCTGAACACCGCCAATCTTCAGGTGTACGTTGATCCGCACAAGGAATGGCGGCAGATGTATTACGAGGTTTGGCGCATCGAACGGAACTTTTTCTATTCTCCTCAGTTCAATGGCTTGAACCTGACCGCGGCGAAGAAGTACTACGCCGGTTTCGTTCCGGGCGTTGAGAGCCGCTCCGATCTCAACTATCTCCTCCACGACATGCTGGGCAACCTGACCGTTTCTCACATGTTTCTCTTCCCCTCACGCGTCGCCGCGCCCAAGCCCATTACCGTCGGATTGCTCGGCGCCGATTACACCATTGATCACAACCGCTATCGGTTCTCACGCATCTTCAGCGGTGAAAACTGGAATCCCAATTTGTATGCGCCGCTGACCCAGCCGGGAGTTGACGTCAAGGTCGGCGACTATCTGCTCGAAGTGAATGGCCGACCGCTTTACGGAACCGATGACGTCTATTCGTTTTTCCAGAACACTGCCGGGAAGCAAGTGGTCCTGACCGTCGGTCCCAACCCCGACGGCGCCGATTCACGCCAGGTTACGGTCAAGCCCGTCGGGAGCGAACTGGCTTTGCGCAAGCGCGCCTGGGTCCACCACAATCGCATGCTGGTTGATAAGCAGAGCGATGGCCAGCTCGCGTACGTCTATCTGCCGGACACCGAAAACGGCGGCTGGACTTATTTCAACCGTTACTTCTTCTCTCAAATTGGGAAGAAGGGCATCATCGTGGATGAGCGATTCAACCATGGCGGCTATCTTGCCAATTACGTCATCAACCAGTTGCAGCAGCCGCTGCTGAGCTTCTGGACGAATCGCCACGGGCACATTGGCGTCACCCCGGCGGCCATCTTCGGGCCAAAGGTCATGCTCGCGAATCATTTTGCCGGTTCCGGCGGCGACTACCTGCCCTTCACTTTCAAGCAGGAGCATGTGGGCACGCTGGTCGGCACTCGCACGTGGGGCGGCTTGGTGGGTATCGGCCGCTACCCTTTGCTCATGGATGGCAGCATGGTGACGGCGCCCGAAGGCGCTATCTATTTCCCGAATGGAAAATGGGACGTCGAAAACCACGGCGTGGATCCCAACGTGCGAGTGACGATGAATCCCAAACTCTGGCGTGAAGGGCGTGACCCGCAACTCGATACGGCAATTGATATTGCGCTGCGCGAACTCAAGGCCCACCCATTCCACAGCGTTCCGCCTCCGCCCTACCCGAATTATGACGCCGGCACGCCCCTCGGCAGATGAACGCGGAGAAGCAGGCAGGCTTGGAAGGGTGCTGGGCGATTGAAGCGGCATGAGGAATCGTCCGTAAACTTCATCGATTGTCGCGGGGATGGTGTTTATTTCCAAATAATTGCTTGACAAGCTACTGGTGCTCCTATATACCGAAACACTGTTCGTCCTGAAATTCGTCGTTGCAGAATAAATGCCCGAGCAAGCTTTCGGGATGTGAGCGGCGCGCGTGAGGCGGGCAGTCGGCGGAGGGTTGGCTTCCCGGCGCGCGGGCAGAGTTTTGCCGTTTGAGCCGCGCGCACCCAACAATGAATCCGCCTCATGTAGCCTAGCGGAATTCCCGCTTCTGGAGGTCGCCATGACGACTGACGCGCACGATCCCATTTTCCCGCCGATTCCCAAAGACTTCTGCATGCCGTTCTATTACTCTTCGCTCTCGCTCTTCGCCGTTTACTATCGCGTCGAGCGAAGCGTTCTCGAGCCGTTTCTCGAAAGGACCGGCCTCCAGGCGGCTCGTTTCAGGACGAGCGCAAAGGGCCCGGTGGATGAAGACCACGGCTATGCGAGCGTCGAGTTCCAGAACTACACCGGATTCGGCGGCCAGTATCTCGAAACCTGCAATGAGGTCGAGTTCAACATCCACGCGTTTCCCGTCTCCGAGAAGCACAAGGTTCCTCGGATCTCTTTCCGTGATTACCTGCTCGGGCAGGAGCAGACGAAGACCATCGGTTCCCTGCGCGTGGACGTCCCGGCGGATAACGCCTTCGCGGTGAAAGCCGGCGCCGATATCTTCGGCGAGCAGAAATTCTTCACCTCCTTTCATTACGCCGTTCCGTCACTCAACACTCCCGGCGTGACGGCCTGGAATTACACCGTTCTGGATCCGAAATATAAACTTCCAGCGGATCCGGCGAAGTATCATCCGAAACCCCGCGACATCATCTACAGTATTTCGGCGGACTTCGCGGCGCTCGAATCAACGCCCGCCACGCCTTCGCCTATCACGCTTTACTCGCTAGTCGATTTGGGCGATCCCTGCCGCAAAAAGCCGCCCGTAGGTTCCTGCCTTGATCGGCGGCGCAAGCACTACGGTCCCAATGACCGCCTGGACGCCTCGCGCTGGGAAATTCGCGGCGAATTCGCGACATACTTTCTCACCGGCAAGCAGGCGAATACCGTTCACCTTTCCTGCGGCAAGAGCCGCGACCCGATGCGGCGAAACATGGAGGCGGTTCTCGGCAAGCGGCCGAAGCCCGCGGCGATTCGAGTCTTCGTGTCCATCCCCGCGGCGGTGGAAAACAGGCCGTTCTACGTGGAGATGTAAGCGGAAAGCTCGCGGAAGCGTCCGCAAGCAGCCTCATCAAACGAGCTCAGAGGAGGCATAGGCGGCGATGTACGTCACAACTGGAAAATGGTACATCAAGAAGAATCGGGCGAAAGTTCTGCGCGCTTTGAAGGAGCTGGCCCGCAAGGTCGAATCCACGGAGCCCGGCACGTTGACCTACAGAATCCACACGCCGGGCGAAGATTCGCTCCCACCCGCTTCGCCGAATGAAGTCGTTTTCGTCGAGGTTTATACGGACGAGAAAGCGTTTCTCGCCCATCTCAAAGGAAAACCTTTCACGGAATTCGTCGAGCGTTATGGGGATTTATTTGTTGGGGGTGCGAAGAGCGGGCCTTTCATGACCTTCGAGCAGCTCGAGCCTTTTGCCGGCTTCAGCCGCCACGCGCGGCCTTGAGGCCCGGCGACAAGGGTTTCGAAAAGCGCACGTCATACTCTTTAGGCAAAGGAAGCGGAGCGGCGCTTCGTCCGGGGAAAACGATCATGGCAGATAGCAATCCGATGGAAGCATTCCTTTCGCTCTCGGCCCTGCTGACCGGATACACGAAGACTGACTTGCTTGCGACCGGCCTCGCCGGGCAGTATTACGACAAGCTCTCGAGCATTGTGGACGAAGACATTTGCGGCGCGCTCTGGACTGCGACTCGCGAAGCGATGAAGGGTTTAGGCATCCGCCCGAAGGTAGCGGAGCGCAGAATTCGCAAGCTCGTCCTCAGCAACGCCATGCTCGCGCCGCTCGCAATCAACATTATCGCGATGTGGTATCTCAGCTCGTGGTCGCAATTGCCGCAAGCGTGGCGCAGTCTTTATGGCGCAAAAGCGAACGACGTGGACCACGTGATTTCGGCTGAAGCCTACCAGGAAGGGCTGGTTTGGCAGGCGATCGGCGCGCATCCGCAAGGCGCGAAGCAGCAGGGCTACGGCGCCTGGGGGCTTCCACCGCCCTGGAAGCTTTCACCGCCCTGGAAGCGGAAGAAGCCCAGGCTTAAGCGCCGGCGGCGCGCGGCGTGATCACTATCCGGCGAGGGAGAGAAGCGTGGAGGGGAAAAACGACAGCGGCAAAACCTACGACGTGGTGATTGTCGGCGCCGGCATTGCCGGTGCGATTCTGGCCAAGGTCCTCGGCAACGCCAAAAAACACGTTCTCATTCTCGAAGCCGGGCGCTCCACCAGTTTCACCGTCGAGGGCTACCGCTCTTTTCTTGAAACGTTCTACAGGGCCTCGGCCAAAGTCCCGAATTCCCCTTATCCGAACGATCCGAGCGCGCCTCAGCCCGATGTTTTGAACATCGGCCGGATCGAGCCGGGCGTGCCAAGCGCTTCCGGCTATTTCGTTCAGAGGGGACCTTTGCCTTTCGCGAGCGATTACGCCCGCACGCGGGGCGGAACGACCCTCCATTGGCTCGGCACCTGCCTCCGGATGACACCTAACGATTTCCACATGAAGAGCCGCTACGGGCAGGGAGAGAATTGGCCCATCACTTACGACGAGCTTCGGCCCTACTATGAGCAGGCCGAGTTGGAAATTGGGGTATCGGCCGACGTGGATGACCAGCGCTTTCACGGCATTACCTTCGGCAAGAACTATCATTACCCGATGCGGCGAATTCCGCAGTCCTATCTGGATCACTATCTGGCGAGTCGCCTCGAAGATTTTGCAGTGAATATGCCGGGACAGGCGGAACGCATCAAGCTCCATTTTTCGAGTATTCCGCAAGGACGAAATTCCATTCCGAACGCCGGTTACCGGCCCGTCGGCCACACCGGCGATAACAACATCGGCCAGCGATGCGAGGGCAATTCGAGCTGCGTTCCCATTTGCCCCGTGCAAGCCAAGTACAACGCTTTGAAGACGCTCAAGAAAGTCGATCCGGATTACGTCGAAATCAGGAGCCAGGCCGTTGCTTCAAAAATTGAAATCGACCCGGACTCCGGCCGCGTCACTGGCATCACTTACAACACCTACGGCGCCGGAGCAGCGCCCGGGCCGCTCACGGCTCGCGGAAAAATCTATGTAATCGCCGCCCATTCCATCGAAACCGCCAAGCTGCTTCTCGCTTCGCAGGCTTGCCGCACGAGCGGCGAGGTAGGCCGCAATCTGATGGACCACATTGAGATCATCGTCTGGGCCCTTGCGCCCGAGGGCGACCCGATAGGCGCTTTTCGGGGTCCCGGGGCTACCACCAACATCAACTCCTTTCGCGACGGCGCGTTCCGCGCTCGGCATTCCGGCTTCAACGTGCCCATCGGCAATTGGGGATGGAGTTGGTCATGCTTTTCGCCGGGCTCTGACCTGATGGACTTCATCGGCCGCTCGCAGCCGGTGCTCGGCAGAGATTTGCGAAGGCGGCTCTACGACCGCGTCTCGAGACAAATGGAGCTTTGGTTTGAGCTCGAGCAAAATCCGTGCGCCACGAACCGCGTGACCATTGACCCCGAGTATCGCGATTCGATGGGAAATTTCCGCCCCGTAATCCATTACGGTCTTTCCGATTATGTGCGCAAGGCCATGCCCGTCGCGAGGAGGATTTCCGAGCAGATTTTCCGGCGCATCGGTGCGAAAGACTACACGCATTACAACTCGACGGACCCGTGCTACGTCACTTATCGCAACCAGGGCTTCTTCTATCGAGGCGCCGGACACGTGGTCGGCACGCACCGAATGGGGTCGAACCGATTCGAATCCGTGGTTAATGATAAGCAGCGCACGTGGGATCACGATAATCTGTATCTCGCGGGTTGCGGCAACATGCCGACGCTCGGGACGTCGAACCCCACTTTGACGATGGCTGCGCTCACCTTTTGGGCGGGCGAGAACATTTTGAAGGAGCTGAACCGTTAGCGTCGCCCGCTGAGGCGACGCCCCGGGAAATCGCTATGCCAGCCGAGCCGGGCAAAATCCCCGCCCCCATCAGGAATATCCGCGAGCTTCACGCGCATCTGCAAACGGCGCTTGAAGTCGAGCACTCGACCATTCCGCCTTATCTCTGCGCGCTTTATTCGATCAAGGATGGCTTGAACCTCGAGGCCGCCGAATTGATTCGCAGCGTCGTGATGGAGGAAATGCTGCACATGATTCTCGTGGCGAACGTGCTCAACGCCATCGACGGAAAGCCTAACCTCACGCACGCCAAATTTGTTCCGCATTATCCAGCCTATCTGCGCCACAGCAACCGCGCATTCGTTATTTCGCTCGAAAAATTCTCGCCGACCTCCGTGGACACCTTCTTGAAGATAGAAAGGCCCGGAAAGGCGGGAGCGCCGGTTGAGCGCGGTGAGTATGCGACGCTGGGGCAGTTCTATCAGCACATCAAAAAGGGTTTGAAGGACGTCTGCAAGGCGAACAAATACTTTAACGGCAAGGCATCGAAGCAAATTACTTCCGAGTATTATTACGGCGGCGGCGGCGATCCGATCCGCGTCTCAAACGTGGATGATGCTTGTGGCGCCCTGGACGTGATCACCGATCAGGGCGAGGGCATTAGAAATTCGATCACGGACGGCGACCACCAGATCTTTCATCAAGGCAAAGAACTGGCCCACTACTTCCGCTTCAAGGAAATCGCCCTCGGCCGCTATTACACGGGTAAGGACACGCCCAAGAGCGGCCCTACCGGCACGGCGCTTCCGGTTGACTGGAACGGGGTCTATAACATGCGGCCCAATCCGAAAACGGGTTATTATCCGCAAGGCACCGATTTGTGGGTGAAATCCAGGCAGTTTTGCCGGGCCTACCGCGATTTGCTGGCACGCCTCGAAGACGGCATGAATGGCCAGCCGGAGCGCCTGATCGCGGCCGTCGCGGGAATGTACGATCTGAAGTACAAAGCCGTCGCTTTGATGAAGACCCCTTGCGATGACAGTGGCATGACGGCGGGCCCAAGCTTCGAGTACGTTCCCCCCAACGAATAGCGCGGTTACCCGAAATCAGGCTTGAGCGGCGCCGCTCCGAGCGTAGCGAAGAATCGCTGTTGCGGCGTGGCCTCCCGGCCGCGCCTCGGACCGAAGTTCCCATCCTTGCAAATATCGCGATGCGATACAACGGGCAAGCTACTCTTCTTCTTCCTCTTTCCCATGGCCGGCGGCGCGGGCGGCGGAGATGATCTTTTCGGAGATGTGCTGCGGGACGACGTCGTAATGCGAAAATTCCATCGCGTAGGAGCCGCGCCCCTGGGTCATGGAAGTGAGGTCGGAAGCGTAGCTGAGCATTTCAGCGAGCGGAACCTGCGCCTTGATGACGGAAGATCCGCCCTTCGGATCCATCCCCTGCACGCGGCCGCGGCGGCCGTTCATGTTGCCGATGATGTCGCCGGCGGAAGTATCGGGAACGGTGACTTCGACGTTCATGATGGGTTCGAGGAGGCAGGGCTTGGCTTGCTCCATGCAGGCTTTGAAGGCTTTCGAGCCCGCGAGCTTGAAGGCGATTTCAGAAGAATCCACATCGTGGTAAGAGCCGTCATAGAGGATCACACGGAAATCCACGACGGGATAGCCGGCAAGATAGCCTTTGGAAGCGGCGGCCACGATGCCTTTTTCGACGGCGGGAATGAAGTTCTTGGGAATTGCGCCGCCGAAAATATCGTTGACGAATTCGAATCCCGAGCCGTGCGCGAGCGGCTCCAGCCTGATGCGGCAATCGCCGTACTGCCCGTGGCCGCCGGTTTGTTTCTTGTGCTTGCCTTGCGCCTCCGCTTTGGCGCGAATAGTTTCGCGATAAGGAACTTTCGGCGCCTTCAGTGTGACTTCCACGTTAAAGCGCCGCTTGAGCTTTGAGACCGCGACCTCGACGTGCTGCTGGCCGGATCCCGAAACGAGAAATTCCATGGTCTGCGGATCGCGGCCGAAGCGCAGCATCAGATCTTCTTCGAGCATCCTGTGGATAGCGGTCGAAAGGCGATCTTCATCGCCGCGGGATTTCGGCTCGACGGCGAAGGAGATGGCGGGCTCTCCGAGCGCAACGCGGGGGAAAACGATGGGCGCGGATTTTTCGCCGAGCGTGTCGCCGGTCAGCGTGTCCTTGAGTTTTGCGACCGCGCCAAGATCGCCCGCGTGAAGCTCGGGAACGGGCTGCTGCGTTTTCCCCGCGACCACGGCGATGTGGGAAAAGCGCTCGGAGCCGCCGCGATTGAAATTCGAGAGCGTTGCTTCATTCTTGAGCACGCCGGACATGATTTTGAAATAGCTGACGCGGCCGGCGAAGGGATCGGCCACGGTCTTGAAGACGAAAATCGAAAGAGGCTCGGAATCCGCCATTTTGCGCTTCGCGGGTTCGCCGCCGTCGTGCGTCAGGCCTTCGACGGCCCCGCGCTCGCCGGGCGAAGGGAAGAAATCGGCGAGAAATCCGAGCAGCGCATCCGAGCCAATGTTCGGAAGTCCGGCGGCAGCAAGCGCGGGAACGATGCGGCGCCCGGCGATCGCCTGCTTCAGCCCGGGCGCCAAATCCTCGACGGGAATCGTCCCCTTCTCGAAAAACTCTTCCATGAGCTTGTCGTTGCCTTCGGCGACCATTTCCACGAGCGCTTCGTGCGCCTTGGTTGCGGCGGCCTGGAGCTCTGAGGGAATTTCAGAGTCTTTGCCTTTGCCCGAACCGTCCGAATCGTAAATCGCGGCGCGCATACGCACCAGATCCACCACGCCGCGGAAGGATTTTTCTTCGCCGATGGGAAGCTGAACGGGAATCACGGCGCGGCCGAAGGCGGCGCACACGGCTTCGAGGGTGCGATCGAAACTCGACCGATCCCGGTCAAGCTGATTGATGACGACGGCGCGCGGGAGGGCGGCGCGCTCAAGGAAGCTCCAGGTCTTTTCCGTCTGCACTTCAACGCCGCCGACGCCGTGAACCAGCAGCAAAGCCGCGTCCGCGGCGGGCAGCGCCGCTTCGGCCTCGTGCAGAAACAGGTTGAAGCCGGGCGTATCAATAAAATTGATTTTCGTCTTGCTCCATTCGGCGTAAGCGAGCGCCGCGCTGATTGAAAACTTTCGCTGGATTTCTTCCTCGTCGTAATCGGTGACGGAAGTTCCATCGTCCACTCTTCCGGCGCGGGTCGTCATTCCGGCCGTGTAGAGGAGCGAAGAGACGAGTTGTGTTTTGCCCGTGTCGCCGTGGCCGAGCAAAGCGACGTTGCGGAGATTTTCAGTCTCGTAGGTTTTCAATGGTCTTTTCCTTCAGTTGGGATGCAAACTCCAGTGTACGCCCCTTGGAACCGGCGGGCCATCCGAGTCTGTTCCGCGTCGTTCGCGCGAAAAAGTCCGCCCGGGACGCGCGCCGCGGCCCCCTTGCCGAGCGTTCAAAGCGATTGGGCATCCTAGCAAATCTTTTCGGGAGGTTCAATCGAGGTCGAGGTCACGCAACGGGCGAGTGACCGGCTGGTCTTTGGTTTTCTTCAGGGCATCGGCGAATTTGCGGTCGAGAATCTGCGACTTGACTTTCTCTTGCTCCGCGCTTTCGCGGAAAGCGGCCTCGCGCCGGGCTTTCTCCTTTTCGAGCAGCTCGCTGGCCTGCTCGAGGCTGGGGTGCGCGGCCGAGCGCGGCGGCGGCTCGTGAGAGATGACCTTGCCGAGCGCACGATCAATCACCAGACGCGCTCCGCAGTGCGGACACGCCGTTTCAATCGAATTTTCCTCCGGTTCGATCACAATTCAATGCTATCGAGCAGGAATCCGTATGTCAAACCGCTGCTGTCATTTTGGGCAAAGCGAGAATTCTGCTTCCCGAGGGCTCACGGTCGAGCAGCGGGCTCTTCGCCGTCTGTATGAACTGCATCGCGACGCTTCAGAAGGCAGGGGAAATTGACCGGCGTGCAATCAAGCGGGATTCGTTACTGAATGTGTTTTGCGGTTTTGACGTCGTGGAAGACGAGGGAATCGAAGATTGCGAGGACGTGCTTCCGATATTGGAGAATGCGTTCAATCATGGATTTCGACCACGGATCGCTGAGAGCGAGCCGCTGCCATCGCTCGATCACTTGTGGCGCGACGTCAATATCTTCCCGTAGTTTTTCGATGGGCTGGCCGCGCAGGAAAAGGCCGTAGAAAAACGCAGCCTCTTCGCGCGGTTCGGGAAGATGATTATCGCCGATCTCCATTGCCAATCCGCCGTAACTCATGCCCATGCTCCTTGCCCCTCCCCCAAGCATAAGATGCACGAGGCTTAAAAAAACATATTAAACCCTTTGTCAAGCCCCGCGCCCTTGATTTATGCGGGGTTCGACAGGACTGCGCTCAGCACGACGATTGCCAAATCGCTGCATTCGAGTCCGATGCGATGGTCGCAAACGCCGATTGATTGAAGCCGGAAGTGGGCGTAAAATAAGCGTTTTATGATGGGTGAGTGTTCGCCCAAGAGGTGTTTTGTGCCGGAGCTGCAGTTCGAAGATAAAACGCTGAAACCAATCGCTGAGAAGGTGCTTGCCGGAGAGCGGCTGAATTTTGATGACGGCGTGCGCCTTTACGAATCGAGCGACCTTCTTGCGATCGGCTTTCTCGCGCACCACGTCCGCGAAAGCCTGCACGGCAAGCGCACACATTTTAACGTCAACCGGCACATCAATCCGACGAACGTCTGCGTCGCCACGTGTAAACTGTGCGCCTTCGGCCGCAAGCCTGACGTTCCCGGCGCGTACACGATGGCGCTCGAGGAAGCGTTCCGTATCGCGGGTGAAAACTGGACTGAAGCCGTCACCGAATTCCACATCGTCGGCGGGCTCCATCCGGATTTGCCGTTCGAGTATTACGTTGACCTGATTCGAGGGCTCAAGGAGAGATTTCCAAGCGTCCACTTGAAAGCGTTCACCGCGGTCGAAATCGGATATTACTCGCACATCTCGCGGCTCTCGATTCGAGAGGTACTCGAGCGGCTGATTGATGCGGGGCTCGGATCCTTGCCGGGCGGCGGAGCGGAAATTTTTGCGCCCGCGGTGCGCCGCGTGATTTGCGACCACAAAATCGGCGCTTATACCTGGCTCAAGGTGCACCGAACCGCGCACCAATTGGGACTGCGCTCGACTGCGACGATGCTCTACGGCCACATCGAATCGCCGCAGGACCGCGTGGATCATTTGCTTCAGTTGCGCGGGCTGCAGGATGAAACTCACGGCTTTGAAACCTTCATTCCGCTCGCTTTTCATCCTGCAAACACCGAACTCGCCAGGCTCGTGCCGTGGCCTGAAACCTCAGGCTTCATGGATTTGAAGAGTGTTGCCGTGGCACGGCTGCTGCTCGATAACTTCCCCCACATCAAGGCTTACTGGATCATGATGACGCCGCGCGTGGCGCAAGTGGCGCTTCGCTTCGGCGCCGACGACCTCGACGGCACGGTGGTCGAAGAAAAGATTTATCACGATGCCGGAGCGACCACACCGCAGGTGATGACTCGCCAATCCATCATCCGCCTCATCACGGAAGCCGGGCTCGAACCCTTCGAGCGCGACACGCTCTACCGGCCCGTGACACGAACCGAAACCAGCGTGGCCGTACAAGTCTGAGCCGCCGTCAGCCCTTCCATTTCACCGGGAAGATTCCAACCTGACGCGACGAGATGTCGGGAAAGCGTCAAGCTTTCCGGGCGCGCCGATGGCTGACGGCGATTTGCCAGGCAAGCAGCGCGTAAACGGGCGCGTATTCGAGCCAGAGCATGAGCGGCGGATTGCGAAACGAGACGCCGGCAACGTAAGTGATCACCGGCGCGTACCCGAGCACGCAGGTGACCGTCACGAGCAGCAGTGCGGGATTCAATTCGAAACAAAGAAAGGGCGTAAACCAGGTGAAATACCAGGGAAAGGCGCTGGAGGAAAGAAGAAGGAGCCCGGCGACCACCCACAGGCTCGCCCGAAGCGGATCGAGCTTCGCCTTGAGCACGTAAGCGATGAGCGCGAGAAAGAGCAGGCCGGCAATGAGGTCGGCTTGCGGCTTCGTGTTGCCTGCGGCGCGAATGAGGCGGAAAAGGCTGTCATTGGCCTCCCAGCCGCGCGCGAACGCATGAAGCCCTTTGAATAAATCGGCCCCGGCGCCGAAGAACGGCAGGTAACCGAGCGCAATCACTGTGGCAAAGATTCCGGCATAAGCGAGCTTCGTGCGGCGGAGATAGAGGGGCAAAAGCGCGGCGGGAAAGAGCTTTACAAGCGCCGCCACGCCGAGCAACGCATTTGACACGACCCCGGGTTTCCTTATAATGAAATAGGTAGCTGCCATGAGGGCGAAGACGGCCGGAGCGTCATTGTGGGCGCTCAAAGCGAACGAAACAAGCACGGCAGGATTCCAGGCGTAAATCACGACGCGGTGAAGGGGAAGGCGCAGGGCTCCCAACAGCAAGAGAATCATTCCGATACACGCGAAGTCGAATCCTGTATAGAGCCGCTTGTAACCTCTGACGGAATGAACGGCAGCGAAGAGGATCTCGCCCACAGGCGGATAGAGAGTTGGGAGGTTGCGGCCGGTGCGAATGGGATGAGCCGGATTTTGGAACGCCTGCATCCCCGGCTCGGAGGGAGCGACGCGGTAAGGATTGATTCCGGCGCGCAAAACGCGGCCTTCCCATTGATAGCGGTAAACATCGTCTGAAAGCGAGGGCGAGACTCGCAAGAGTTGAACACGGAAGACGGCGGCGGCAATCAGAATGATAGTGAGCGAGAGCCAGCCAAGAGCGGTTCGCTCCGCCAAATACGCCGCGATGAGATAAACGCCGCCGGCGGCAAGCATCAGGCCGGCGAATTCCGGAACATGCGTCGAGAGATTGCCCAGGCCGTGCACCTCTTGGAACACGGCGAAAAGCAGAACTCCGAGGGCAACGAAAGCGAGGCTCGGCCACAAAGAAGGACGGGATATTCTGTTCTGCATCACTTTAGCGAGCGGGCCTGGCACAGGGGTCAGCCTTGCTGGCAAGGCGCGCTGAGCTTTCGTTAGGGTTGTGAGTCCTTATGGCGAATTGGGTCTTTGCCACTCTTCTTTTTCACACGAATCCGGTCGTGCATTATATTCACCTGATCTTCCGCCCGGATCCGTTCCGCGGAATCTATCAGCCGAGCCTGTTCGACCGCGCGATCACCATTCCGTACTTTACCATCCTTGTCATCCTTTCGATTTACGGTTTGCACCGCTATTTTCTGACGTATCTCTACCTGAAGCACCGCAAAAATCGCCCCCAGCCGAAGGTTTTTTTCGAGAACCTTCCGCGTGTCACGGTTCAACTGCCGATTTACAACGAACGGTACGTGGTGGAACGGCTGCTGGAAGCCGCGACGCAGCTCGACTATCCGCGCGACCTTCTCGAGATTCAAGTGCTCGACGACTCGACTGATGAGACGCGAGGGTTTTGCTCGCGCCTGGTGAGTGAATACGCGCGCGCGGGATTCCCCATCACTTATCTTCATCGCGACGACCGGCGCGGTTTCAAGGCCGGCGCGCTCGATGAAGGCATGAAGCAGGCGACGGGCGAATTCATCGCCATCTTCGACGCGGACTTCGTTCCGCCGCCCGGCATCCTGAAGGAAATGGTCCATTACTTCACCGACCCGCGCGTCGCCGTGGTGCAAGGCCGGTGGACCTGGATCAATCAGGATTATTCGGCGCTCACGCAGGTGGAAGCGATCATGCTCGACGGCCACTTCGTGGTCGAGCATGCCGGCCGGAATTTTTCCGGGCGTTTCTTCAATTTCAACGGCACGGCGGGAATGTGGCGGCGCGCCGCCATCGAGGACGCAGGCGGATGGCAGCACGATACGCTCACGGAGGATACGGATTTAAGCTACCGCGCGCAGCTCAAGGGCTGGAAATTCATCTACGATCCCGGCATCGTCTGCCCTTCCGAGCTGCCCGTTGAAATGAACAGCTTCAAAACCCAGCAGGCGCGCTGGGCGAAAGGCCTGATCCAGGTGGCGAAAAAGATTCTGCCGCGAGTCTGGAAGAGCGACCAGCCGCTCCGCATCAAAATCGAAGCGACGTTCCATCTGACCTCGAACGTCGCCTATCCGTTGATGGTGCTGTTTTCAATCATCCTGATGCCGGCGATGATTGTGCGCTTTTCACAAGGGTGGTTCCAGATGCTTTACCTGGATTTGCCGCTCTTCATCGCCTCGACGTGCACGATTTCCGGGTTTTACATTGTGTCACAGCGTGAGCTTCATCCCGACGATTGGTGGAAGCGGCTCCGCTACATTCCGTTCCTGATGGCGACGGGCATCGGCCTGGCGGTGACGAACGCGAAAGCCGTGATCGAAGCGGTCTTCGGCGTTGAATCCTCATTCGTGCGGACGCCGAAGTACTGTGTCGAGCGGCGAGCGGAAACGTGGGAAAAGAAGAAATACGTGCGGCGGCGCGGCAGTTGGCTGGTGGCGCTGGAACTCGCGCTCGCCGTCTATTTCTACTTCACCACCGCCTACTCCTTGAGCGTCCAGAATTACTTGACCACGCCATTCCTGCTGCTCTTCCTCATCGGCTACAGCTATACGGGCGGGATGTCGCTGCTGCAAGCGCCGCTGCGCCGCCTCGCCGCGAACTTCCCGAATCTCGCCCGCGTCCGCTCGCGCGCCGTCTCCCACGCCACGCCGTAGCACCGGCTTCAAGGCGCGTTAGCCGATTATCCTCCGGCCTGACGTGTCTGCCACGCACCTCCGCCCCGCCTTTCATCTCCCGTGTCGATTCGGGCCCCGTTCTGGCCCAGCGGTTTCCTCGTTGATCATAGTCTGGTTCGAGCGATCATCTTGACAGCCATTGTCGTATTGATCAACGATCCGGGAGCAGGCTAGAACGAAACGGAATGTCGTGGGGCGGAAAGAGGGGTGATCGTTCAAGTCGACACCCAAATTCCCCACCGTCCAGGAGAGCCGGAATGCCTCGGACCAATAAGACAGAGGTTTGTAGAGCGGTTGTCGTTGTCAGTGATTTGCTGGAACGGAACGCGTGCCCCTACGAAACCTTCGAGGGCGTGCTTAATCAGCGGGACGTAAAGGGATTGGAAACCCTCCTTGAGGTGGCCTTCCGCTTCCTTATAACTTGCAAGGCTGCGGGTAAACGAGGCCGCCATCGCCCTAAGCCGCATAGGAATTGAGGTTTGCCCTGTCACAGCAGACATGATCTAATGGGCGCGTGCGCGTCGAAATGCCGGGCGACCTTGCGCAGCGGTACCGGAGCCCATCGCAAAAGGTCCGAGTCGTTAGCGAGGCTTGGGGCGCCGCGAACCTTTATTGCGTTAGCTGCCCCTCGACCAGTGTTGTGCCTCTGCCTAACAACACCAAAGCGATCGACTTCAGGTGCGCCAGGTGTGGCTCGCGGTATCAGCTCAAGAGCCAGGGGCGGCCACTTACATCGCATATCATGGACGCAGGCTACTTCGCAATGCGTGAGGCGATCATTCGTAACCTGACGCCAAGTATATTCGCCCTTCACTACGACCCCATCCGGTGGCGAGCCCAAGGGCTGGTTATTATCCCCCATTTCGTCTTGTCGCTCTCATGCGTAGCAAGGAGGAATCCTTTGCGCCCCTCGGCGCGGCGCCATGGACACGTACTCTGCAATATTCTGCTTTCCAGCATCCCGCCGGACGCGCGGATTCGCCTTATCAGCG
>JAKASG010000001.1 GCA_021828285.1 Acidobacteriota bacterium
TCCAGCAACTCTTCGAGAAAATGCGTCAACCGGGCCTCGAGTTCTTTCAAGGTTCGCGGTGTCATGCCGACAATGTAGCAGACACCGGTCGGGAGAGCAACAGATACTTAACCTAGTATTATTAGGAGGAGGCTGAAAAAGCGATTCTGTCTCGACAGCAGTGAGATGAGTGAGTAGAAAGGCGTCATGCGAATCATTGGAGGGAAATACCGTGGGCTGAGGCTTGCGACGCTTCGCGGGGACAAGCTGCGGCCGACTTCAGACCAGTTGCGCGAAACTCTTTTCGACGTGCTCGGCGGCACGATTGAGAACACACGCTTCCTCGATCTTTACGCCGGCACGGGCGCCGTCGGACTCGAAGCCCTGAGCCGCGGGGCGCTCGAAACAGTTTTCGTCGAGCGGCATCGGCCCGCCGCCGAAATCATCCAGCACAACCTTGCTGCGCTTAAGATTCGGTCGGGATTTTGCGTGATGGCGTGCGCCGTGCTTCCGGGACTCGAGCGGCTCGCGAGCCAGGGCGAACGATTCAATTTCGTATTTCTCGATCCGCCCTACGCTGAGTTTCGCGAATATCACCACGCGCTCCGGCAACTGGGGCGGCCGGGAGTGCTGACCGGCTCTTCGCTCGTCATCGCGGAGCACTCCCGCCAGACGCTTCTTGAAGAGGGTTATGGCAATCTCCGCCGGACGCGAACGATCCGCCACGGTGACGCGCAACTCTCATTTTTCCGGCTTGCGGCGCTTTAGCCGCCGCGGCGATTCATTTGCCATGCGACTTGAGGATTTCGATTATGAATTGCCGTCTGAGCGCATTGCTCAGCGGACCCTTGCGGAGCGCGACGCCGCGCGGATGATGCTGCTTGACCGCTCGGCGGGCGCTTTCGAGGATCGTGTATTCCGCGACTTGCCGGAAATTCTCACGCCCGGCGATTTGGTGGTCGTCAACAACACGAAAGTTTTTCCGGCTCGGTTGCTCGGCCGGCGCGAAGGCACGCGCGCGCAGAAAATCGGCAAAGGCAATCCCGCCGCGCACGAATACCTGACCGCCGAAGTTGAACTTTTCCTGACGCGCCAGGAAAGCGAAGACGTCTGGCAGGCGCTGGTCCGGCCGGGGAAAAAACTGCGGACGGGTGAAATTCTTGTTTTCGGCAGAGGCGAGCTCAAAGCCGAAATCATCGGGAGAGGCGACTACGGATTGCGGCGCGTGCGGCTCGAAGCACGCGAGCGTTCCATCAAGGAAGCGGTTGATCGCCTCGGCCACACGCCGCTTCCCCCTTACATCCGCCGTAGCGACGAGCCCGCCGACCGGACCGATTATCAAACCGTTTATGCGCGCGAGCTCGGTGCGGTGGCCGCTCCCACAGCCGGGCTGCACTTCACGCCGCGCGTGCTTGAGGCGCTCGGCGCTCGAGGCGTTGAGACTTGCGAGATCACTTTGCACGTCGGCCTCGGAACTTTTCAGCCGGTGCGGGCGCGCCAGATCGAAGAGCACCGGATGGAATCCGAGCGCTACGCGATTTCCGAGGCCGCGAGCGCGGCAATCAACCGCGCGCTCGACGAAGGCCGGCGGATTGTGGCCGTCGGAACCACGACGGTGCGTACCCTCGAACACGTTGCCGCTCAACGCGCTGGCCGCATCGTTCCGGGCGGCGGCGAAACGTCGCTCTTTATCGTGCCCGGCTTCCAATTCCTCGCGACGCGGGCGCTGCTCACCAATTTTCACCTGCCAAAATCCACGCTCCTCATGCTGGTCTCGGCCTTCGCGGGCCGGGAATTCATCCTCGAGGCATACCGTCATGCCGTCGAGGAGCGCTATCGCTTTTATAGCTACGGCGATTGCATGCTGATTCTGTAAGTGGAGTACTGATTTCGCCGCAGCGTCGTCTGATACTGCCGCAGGGAGAGGTGAACTTGCCGCTACAAAGTTTTCCTGAAGGCAAACTGAGTCTTCGTGATGCGATAACCGCGCTTCAGATAGAAAGCGTGCGCCGGCTTGCGGATGACGTTCGAGCGCAAGGTGATGGAGCTAAGCCGTTTCGAGATCGCCCAGCGTTCCGCGCGCTCGAGCAGAGCCGTGCCGGCGCCCGTGCCGCGAAAATCTTCGTCCACAACAAGCCCTCCGACTTCAGCCGAGAATTCGCTTTCAAGCACGCGGTGAACGAACACATGGATCCACCCAAGGATTTCCCCTTTCGGACCAGCCGCGACAAACGCCCCGTGTTCGCGGGAGCGCGCAACCGAGCGGAGCCGCAAAGCAATGGTCGGTGCGGACGTTGGGTAGCCGAGCTGGCGCGAAAGCCCAGCGATGGCGCGCGCGTCCTCGAGCTTCGCTGCGCGCACCCGAATTGCAGTTTCGCGTCGCATCAAATTCGGCGAAACGGCCGGCCATGCTTGCGCTATGGCCAAAGGACCCGCACTTGATAATCGAGCACGGATTTTCCCTTCGCCTTCACGGGTACGGAAAAGCGGGCTGAAAAGGCGGAAGTTTTGTGATAAGGGAGGTTCGACTGCGTAATAGTCCAGTCGCCTCCAAAACGTTCATTGACCTCGACCGTCACAGGCTTGGACTTCTGGTTACGGATGGTAATCTCGAAAGCTGCGTCGGTTTCATGGTTAGTGATTCGCTGGAAACTGGTTTGCTTCCGGGTTTCACTGATGTCAAACGCATTGCCGATCACGGCATTCACTTTCTCCCCCGCCGGCGTATGGGGGATCTGATCTTCGCCGATAAACTGCACGCCTCCGTCCGTATCTTCCTGCTCGACTCGAACCGTGCCGGCCGGCATCGGAATGCCGAGCGAGTCGGCCTTATCGTTCTCGAATTTAATGTGGACCTGGACCGGATCTTTCATCGTCTCTCCGGTGCTCAGCGGGCTTTGATAGTAATAGGATTGTCCGCTCACTTCATAGGTTTTGGAAATGTGGACGCCGGAAGCCGCAAGCAGGGCAATTTGTTTGCTTTGATTGTTCCGGAGCGTCGTCGGGTGAGCGAGCGAATAAAGGTGATAGTCCGAAAGGGGGGCTTCGGAAAATTGGGTCGGCGCGGTAGCCATCGCTTTTGCCATCTGCATCCCTCCGAGTGACTCCATCACCGGGGCCGGTGAGCGGTGGACGTTGCCGGCGACCAATTGCAGCTCTGCGTCCTTGAAAGCTGTTCCGCTCTCGTTGCGCAGGCTCACCCAGCCGCTGAGGTTTGCTGTCTTTGAGGCGGGCGCGAGAGTGAGAACATAGTCTGCGCTCCAGGAAAGGCCGCCCGTGAGATACGAAAACTCCAGGGTCTCCCGCCCGGCATTGGGATTGCGCAGCAGCCAAACTAAAGTCGGATGAGTCTCAAAATCCGCGGGCATTCGAGGAAAGACGTATTCGGCGTGAGGGATGCCGGTCACAACCTTGCCGTCAATTTGCCAGACGGGACTGGAATTGTCGGCGAGCAGTTTTGCCGGTGTCGAAACCTTCTTCGTCGAACCATTTTCTTTCTGGTATTCGACGAGCGTGAGCTCTTTGCCCACATACTTTTTGAGAAGAGCGCTTGGGGTCAGCAGATTGTAATTGAACTGCTGTTCGATCAGCACAGGCCCGCTATGGCCGGCCTGCGAGATGAGGTGCACGCTCGATGGGTTGATCTTCGCCGGAACACCGCGAAGCCGCAGCCGCACTTCGCCCGCCGGAAGCTGCACCTGGCGGACGTCGCGGACGAAAGCGAGATTCGTATTGTAAACAGTGAGCGCGATGCTCTTTCGATCCTGCGGCGTTGAAGTGACCGTCGCCTGACCCCGCAAGGCGTGTGCCGAAGCGACCAACAGACAGGCTGCCAGCATCTGCCCAGAAACTCTTCTTGAAATGCGCATAGGAATCTCCTTATCAGGCTTCGCGATCGGCTGGCGGGTTGCCGAAAAGCCCTCGAAGGGATGTCATTCTGAGTGCGTCAACTGACGGACGGAGAATCTGCTTGATTCATTTCCAACAAGACCATGCAGATGCTTCGCTCAGCATGACAGAATCGCTTCTTCGGCAGCCTGCCGGAACCGAATTTCTTTACGATCTGCGTCGCGCGAAAACCAAAGGTAAGTTTACCACCGCTCGATGACTTTCGAGGCGTCACGGCACGTCAAAGCCCGAATCATGCGGAAGGTGTATCATAGCTTGGTTGTTGCACGCGCTCGCATTCGGCCGGCGAGGCTCGCGTGCGCCGAAAGGATCGAAAAGATGAGAATTATCGGACGCGCAGTTGTGATCTTTATCGTCTTCGGGCTTCCAGTTATCGCCCGGGGGCAGCAACTCGACGGCTATGCCTTGGCGACCGCTTTGGGCCGGCAGGGAATGCAGGTCGGCGAAGTCTACCGATTTGAATTCCCGCGCACCGATCTCAAAATTTCAATCCACGGCATATCCGTCTCGCCGCTACTTGCAGGGGATTCCTGGGTTGCGTTTGGAGGAACGGTAAGCGATGCGCAGTCCATCGGCGAATTGGCCCTTCTGCCGGGCGAGGTCGCCCCGGTGTTGGCGAGTCTGCGCGCGGGTGGTTTCAAAATCACCAGCCTGGGGAGCTATTTCCCGCTCGAAAAACCGCAACTCACCTCCCTGACCTTCATGGGCATCGGCCCCGTGCTGAAGCTCGCGAAAGGGCTGCACGCCGCGCTCGCAGCTTCCGGCACGCCGCTCGGACCCGTTCCCTCGCCATCCGCAGCCCCTCTCAGCACCCCCCGCTGGGCGGCCTTCATCGAAAAGATTCTTGGGAGGAACGGCACAATGGACGGCGGAGTGATGACGGTGACCGTTGCTCGAATTGACTCCGTCACTCAAGGAATGATGGGGATTCCGCCGGCCATGGGCGTCGGGGAAACGTTGCGGTTTGAGAACATCGGGGGCGGTCAGGTTGTCGCGGCTGGAAGTCTCGCCCTAACCTCGAACGAGATGACGGGAGTTTTGGCGTCGCTCGAAGCTCATCATTTTACGGTCGCATCGGTCGGCAGCCGGCTCACAGACGAAAATCCGCGGTTGTACTTCCTTCGCTTCTTTGCATCAGGGCCTGCAAAAAAGATTGTGAAGGGGCTGAAGGCGGCGCTCGGCGGCATCCAAATCGAGCCGCCTGGAATGGAACGATGAGTGCGCAACTGGAGTCTGAAGAATCGAATAAAACGAATGGCGTGGCTCCTTGTGGCGATGGGATGGGCGAATTTCGCGATGGGGCAAAGTGCGCCCATGCGTCTTGTCCGGACGCTCCCCATGCCCGGCGTTCGAGGACGCATCGATCATCTGAGCGTTGACGTCAGGAACGAACGGCTCTTTGTCTCCGCTCTGGCCAGCGACGCGCTTGAAATTTTCGATCTCAAAAACGGAAAGCTCATTCGCACGCTTCATGGATTGAGCGAGCCACAGGGCAATCTTTACATGCCGGCATCGAACCGCCTCTTCGTAGCAAATGGCGGCAACGGCGACGTGCGCATTTTCGACGGGACCACCTTCCGCCTGCTCAGGACATTGCATTTCCCTTCGGACGCGGACGATCTGCGCCGTGGCGCCTCTGCGGGCACCCTTTTCCTCGCCTATGGTGAAGGCGCCATCGCGGAGTTGGATAGCTCGACAGGAAAAATACTGGGCGAAGTTCGCGTGGACGGCCACCCGGAAGCCTTTGCATTCGACGCAGGGACGATCTTCGTCAACGTGCCGGCAGCCAATGAAATCGAAGTGCTCGATTGGGCCGGAAAGCGCGTGGCCGCCCGATGGAAGCTTGGAGCAAATCGCTGGAATTTCCCGATGGCGATTGACCGCGCGGACCATCGTTTGTTTGTGGTTTGCCGGCGGCCCGAGGAACTCCTGGTGCTCGATACGTCTTCAGGAAAAATCGTGACGCATCTCAGCGCCGTCGGCGATCCCGACGACGTTTATTTCGATCACGCTCGAAAACGCCTCTATATTTCGGGCGGAGCGGGCGACATCACGGTGATTCAGCAACTCAGCCCCGACCGTTATCGCCTCATTGCGAACCTTCCGACCGCTCCCGGCGCGCGGACCTCGCTTTTTGTCCCAGCCCTCGGCCGTTTTTATCTGGCGGTTCCCCGGCGCGGCTCGGCGCCGGCCGAGATTCGCGTCTATCAAGTGGAGTAGGGATTCAGCCTTGCCCGCCAGTGTCGTTTAACAGATGAAAATGATACATGCAATCGGCGCTGTCATGCTGAACGAAGCGTCTGCCGTTCCGCCAGAAAAATATGCAGAAGCGGATTCTTCGCTTCGCTCAGAATGACGGGTTGTCGGATGTGGGACTTACTTCGGTAACGCGACGCTAGTCTTTCGCCGTCAGGTCAAAAATCTTGGCTTCGATGAAGAGCTGGTATAAAAGCGGATCGAGAAGCTGCGACTTGACCTCATCGCCGATGATGTTGAGCGCCCGCTCGACCGGAACGGCGCGTTTGTAAGGCCGGTCGCGCGCGGTGAGGGCGTCATAAATGTCCGAGATGGTCATCATCTTCGCCTGAAAAGGAATCTCTTCCGCCTTCATGTGATAGGGGTAACCGCTCCCATCAAGTTTCTCATGGTGGGCGCGGGCGATTTCAGGGATCCGGCGAAGTTCTTTCGTCCAGGGAATTTTGCTCAGAAAGCGGAAGCTGTGAATGACGTGCGACTCGATCTGGAGGCGCTCGTCGGAATCGAGGCTGCCCTTGGGGATCGAAAGAAGGCGGAGTTCCTCGGGTGCAAGCAAAGGTTCGCTCGACCCGCCCGGCTCATGGAAAGTCCACGTGGCGATTTGGGCAAGTTGCTCGGAAGCCTTCTCGGGCAACACGCTCGGTTCGTTGGCTTTGAGGATGGCTTCGTAAAAAGCGTCGAGGTTTTTGATTTCGGCCGCAAGCTCCGCGTCCAATTTCGCGAACGCTTCCTCGGCGCTCTGATTCCCGTTCTTCAGAACATGCTCGAGTTTCCTGCGGTTAGACTCGAGTTCAATGACCTTCCTGATGTATTGGAAGCGGCGCGAAACGAGATCCAACTGCGAAGGATAGAGTTTCTTCGCTTTCACCAGCACTTCTTCGCGCACGCCGACTTTGCCGAAGTCGTGCAGCAGTGACGCGTAGTGAAGCTCCTGAAGCTCTTCGCGCGTAAATCGGATGTCCTTGTAAGGGCCCGCGTCGGAGCGATCCACGGCCTGGGCGAGTCCCACCGTCAGCTTCGCCACTCGCTCCGAATGGCCGAAAGTCGTCGGGTCGCGCGACTCGATGGCCGTGACTGAAGCGCGGACGAACCCTTCGAAAAGCTGCCGGATGTTGTGGTAGAGAATGTTGTTCTCTACGGCGACGGCGGCCTGGCTCGCGAGTGAGGCTGCAAGCTCCTGGCTGCGGGCTGAAAACGGGATGACTTCCTTCCGAACCACATCGATCGAACTGAGTTTCGCGCTCGGATGCTTCTTGGCGTTGATAAGCTGAAGCACGCCGATAACTTCGTCCTTCTGGTTCTTCATTGGAAGGACGAGGAGCGACTGCGTGCGGTAGCCGAATTTTTCGTCGAAATCCCGGTTGAGCCGGAAAGGCATGTTCCGAATTCGATAAGCGTCGCGAATGTTGAGCGCCTCGCCGCGGGCCGCAACGTAGCCGGCAATACTGCGCGTATCAATCGGCAGGGTAAATTGGCGGAAGGGAACCGAGTGGCTGTCGCTTTGAGTCAGCTTGAAAACCAGATGTCTGGCGCCATCGGGATTTTCCTCCGCAAGGTAAAGCGAACCCGCATCGCATCCCGTGATTTCGCGGCTTTTCGTCAGGATCAATTCGAGCAGCGCGTCCGTGCTGCGCTCGGTCGAAAGGGCGATGCCGATCCGGTTCAATGTCTCGAGCTCGGAGGCCACGGAATGGAGCTGCCGCTTCGCGAGCGCGCCTTCTGAAGCGGCGCGAAGGCTTTGAAAGGCGCTCTCGAGCGTCTTCAACAAGACCTCTCGCGACGGTTTTTGCGGCAAGACGGCGAAGACGCGGGCGCTCGAGTGGTCGCGGGAAGGAACGGGGCGAGTCAGTACGTAAATGACTTTCCACCCGTCGCCGCGCGCCACGCGCTTTTCAATGGCCTTCAGAGGATCGCGCGATGCGTCCGCAAAGACAACGGCCGGCGTGTCGAAAGCCGTCCCGGGCTCGGCGCCGTTCTCGATGGCGTGCTTCCGGTAGCGCTTGGGGAGGCGACGGACGACCGCGCTCACGGCAGGCGACCGGAAATAGTAAACATTCTCTTTCATCGCTTTTTTCAGCGCCTCGCGCGGAATAAACCTCTTAACGGGCAGCAATTATACACCTTTTCACCTTTCTCAACTGGAGTTCTGAGCCGATGCTTGGCGATTCGAAGGTTGTGGAGCAAGGGCTGCGCCGATCAACTGCGGATGACTGTCCGGCGCAGTCGCGGATGCGTGAAACGGGCGGGAATGTTCAGCGAGTTTTTTGACGCTCGTTCTCGTTGCGAACGGATTCGCTGTGGCCCGGCTCGGCCTTATTGAACGTCGAGCGCAAGCGAAAGCTCGGTCAGATAGTTGTATATGTCCGTCGAGGTCGTGCCGCCGCCAATCGTCGTCGGCCGTCCCTCCGCGCCCCAACGGTACGTGCCCGACGAGAAGGCATCAAGTGGAGTGAGATGTTGGTGTCGGCGCAAGGCAAGGCAAAACTTTTTCCCGCCGGGTGAATCTAAGAGAGTGAAAGCTGATGATAGGCTTATGAGCGCTCTAATCAGAATACTGCTGGCTGACACCGTTCGGATTGTCGTCTTAGGTCTCGTCGCGATTTACGCTGTCCTGGTGCTGATGGCGCTGCGAATGGAGGGCACGAAGGTCCATCCGCGGCTCGACTGGAGCGATCCGGCGCGCTCGCTCGAGCGGCTGCTGATTTGGGCGGGAGTGAAGGTTGTCGCCGTGGCCGGACAAGCCTTGAAGTGGTGCCTGGCGGCTCTGGTGGAAGCTTCGGCGGAGTTCGGCGAGTGGATTGTCGGCTTGCGCGGTCCGGACGCCCAGGCCAGATTTCGGTCACGTTTTCTTTAATTCCCATACCAGCGTTGTCGGAGCGGAGCCCGCGCCGGCGGATGAGGCGCGAGCAATTCCCTTCCCCATTTCCGAAGCGACCGATAACGCGCATCTTTTTTAGACTTGCAGAAAGGGGGCGTCTTTTGCGATGGTAGTGCCGGGGCGCTAGTCCCGCGTGGAGCTTCCTTGCGGGCGGCCCGTGGCCTGCAGCCATGCCCGAAGAGCAAACCACCGACGAGTTGTGCTACTGGATCGGCCTGACGGGTATCGAAGGCCTGGGGACGGGCGGTGCGCTCCGTCTGATTGAGAAATTCAGCTCACCCGAGGCCGCCTACATGGCTTCTCTCACCGAACTCGAAGCAACCGGATTGTCCCCCTCGGTTTGCCAGGCGGTGTTCGCGCAGAAAGGCCTCGAGGAAGCGCAAAAGGAGATTGCCGCGACGGCCGGGCTCGGATGTGAGCTGATGACGCTCGCGAGCCCTGACTACCCTCCACTTCTCAAGCAGATTCCCGATCCGCCGATCGTTCTCTACGTGCGTGGGAACCGGAAGGCGCTATCGAGCCACTCCGTTGCGGTGGTGGGTTCGCGTCATCCAACGGCTTATGGTTTGCAAGTGGCTCGGCGCCTCGCGCACGATCTTGCGGAACGGAAGCTGGTGGTTGTCAGCGGAATGGCGCGTGGGGTTGATTCCTCCGCTCACCGCGGCGCGCTCGAAGCGGGCGGCGCCACTGTGGCCGTGCAGGGCTGCGGCATGGACCGAATCTATCCTTCAGAAAATAAAAGCCTTGCCGAACAGATTTCAGCTTCCGGCGCTGTGATATCAGAATTTCGTCTTGGTACGGGGCCGATGCCGGAGAATTTCCCGATCCGCAACCGCATCATTAGCGGTCTTTCGCTGGGCGTCATCGTTGTGGAAGCGAGCGAATACAGCGGCTCATTGATCACCGCGCGCCTCGCGAGCGACCAGAATCGCGAAGTCTTCGCCGTGCCCGGCAACATTACCACCGCGCAAAGCTTTGGCCCCAATCAGCTCATCAAGCAGGGCGCCAAGCTCGTGGATGATTGGACCGACGTCGTTCAGGAATTTCCGCTTAATGTCCGCGAGCAACTTTTGCCGCCCGAACCGGCATCGGAGGGCCAACAGGGATCCGCGACAGCCGGCGCGCTCTTTGCCGAATCCTTAACGCCCGAGCAAAAAGCGGTGCTCGAAGTGCTTCGCGCGGACGAGCCGAAATTTGTGGATGAAATCTTCACGTCGGCGACGGTCCCGCAGGCTCGCGTTCTGCAGGCTCTGCTCGAGCTTGAAATGAGCGGCTTGATCCGGCAGTTGCCGGGGAAGAATTTTATCCGTAAGCTATGAGAAGCGGTCAGCCATCAGCGACCAGCCGTCAGGAGGGCAAGCGGGTGAATGCCTGCCGGGCGATGAGTTGTAAGCGCGAGACGCGAAATGGTTTTGAAGGCAAAGGGCTGATCGCTGATTGCTGACGACCGGTTATGGCTAAATCCCTTGTCATCGTCGAATCGCCTGCGAAGGCCAAGACCATCAACAAATATCTTGGCGCGCAATATACCGTGAAAGCGTCCATGGGCCACGTAATGGACCTGCCCAAGAAGGATTTGGGCGTGGACGTCGAAAACGACTTCAAGGCGAAGTACGTCCTGATACCCTCCAAAGGCAAGATTGTCAGCGAGCTGAAGTCGGCGGCGACGAAGGCGGACGCGGTCTATCTCGCCGCTGATCCCGACCGCGAAGGCGAGGCGATTTGCGCGCATTTGCGCGAGCTGCTGGAAGGAAAGAGGCGGAAGTTTTACCGCGTGATGTTCAATGAAATCACGCGTGACGCGGTCCGCGAAGCGTTCGAGCACCCCGGCGAAATTGACACGCGGCTGGTGGACGCGCAACTCGCTCGCCGGATTCTCGACCGCCTGGTGGGCTATCAGGTGAGTCCGCTGCTGTGGGAAAAAGTGCGCCAGGGCCTTTCGGCCGGACGCGTGCAGACCGTTGCGCTGCGCCTGATCGTCGAGCGCGAGCGGGAAATTCAGGCGTTCCAGAAGAAAGAATATTGGACCATCACCGCTCAGCTCGAAGGGAAAGCTCCGCCGGTTTTCGAGGCTCGGCTCATCAAGTTTCAGGAAAAGGAAATTGAAATTCCCGATCAGGCGGCGGCGGACGGACACGTCGCCGCTCTCAGCGGAGCGCAATTCCAGGTTCAATCCGTCGCCACGCGCGAAAAGCGGAAGTATCCCGTTCCGTCGTTCATCACGAGCAAGCTCCAGCAGGAAGCTTTTCGCAAGCTGCGCTTCTCCGCCAAAAAGACGATGATGCTCGCCCAGCGCCTCTATGAGGGCGTCGAGTTAGGCGATGAAGGCGCCGTTGCGCTGATCACTTATATGCGCACGGACTCGACTCGCGTTGCGGAATCCGCTCTTGCTGCGGCCCGGCAGTACATCGAGCGCGCGTACGGCGCGGCGTATCTGCCCGAAGGGCCGATTCACTACAAGAGCAAGAAAGGCGCGCAGGACGCTCACGAAGCCATTCGGCCGACCGACGTCGAGCGCACGCCCGAATCCGTCCGCAGGTTTCTAGAAGCGGACGCCTTCAAGCTCTATCATCTCATCTGGCAGCGGTTCGTGGCCTCCCAAATGAACCCCGCGATTTATGACCAAACCACGATTGACATCGCCGCGGGAGACTATCTGCTTCGGGCGACGGGATCGGTTGAGAAATTCAACGGCTTCCGCGCGGTTTATGAGGAAGGCCGGGATGAAAAGGGCGGTGAGGACGAAGACGAGCTGAAATCCCATTTGCCCGCGGTCGAACAGAGCGAAATTCTGCGTCTCGAGAAAATTCTTCCCGAGCAGCACTTCACCGAGCCGCCGCCGCGATATAACGAGGCGACGCTCGTCAAGGCGCTTGAAGAAAAGGGCATCGGCCGGCCTTCGACTTACGCGACGATCCTTTCCGTCATTCAAAACCGTGAATACGTTGAGAAGACGCAAGGCCGGTTCTTTCCAACCGAGCTTGGAATGGTCGTGTGCGATCTGCTGATCAAGAGCTTTGACGACATTTTCGACGTCGCTTACACGGCGCGCATGGAGGAAGAGCTTGACGAAGTGGAAGAAGGCAAGCTCGCCTGGACCAGCGCGCTCAAAGACTTTTATAAAAAATTCAAGAAAGATTTGCGAACCGCCCAACGCCAGATGGAAGACATTAAGGGCGAGGGCATCCCGACCGACGAGAAATGCGAGAAGTGCGGAAAGCCGATGGTCATCCGGCTTGGAAGGAACGGCGCGTTCCTCGCCTGCACGGGCTACCCCGATTGCGACGGCACGCGCGACTTGCCGCCGGAGCTTGCGGCCAAATACGGCACGGCAGCGCCACCGCCCGCCCCCGAGGTTCCCGAGCAGACCTGCGAAAAATGCGGCAAACCCATGACCGTCAAGCGCGGCCGCTACGGCTACTTCGTGGCGTGCACCGGTTATCCCGAATGCCGCAATACCAAGAAGATCGTTGTCAAGGAAGGCCAGGCCACCACCGTCAGCGACCAGATGCTCGATGAAAAGTGCCCCCAATGCGGAAACCAGCTCGTCATCAAGCATGGCCGCTATGGCCCATTCACCGCGTGTAGCAACTACCCAAATTGCAAATACATTAAGAAGGAAACGCTCGGCATTCCGTGTCCGGAGAAAGGCTGCTCCGGAGAAATCGTGGCCCGGCGCAGCAAGCGCGGCCGGATGTTTTACGGCTGCTCCCGCTATCCCGACTGCAAATTCACTTCCTGGGAAAAGCCCGTCGCCAAAGCCTGTCCCGAATGCGGTGCGCCCGTCCTGTTCGAAAAATACGATAAGAAAACAGGCAGCACAACCCTTCACTGCCGCAACGAAGCCTGCAAATACGAACACGCTGCCGCGTGAGGAATGGCATTTCGCCCGGCGATGGCGGCGATTCCCGTGCCTGCCGACCGGCCGTTGACTTCGTTATGGGCCGGCGCTTAGAATTCCGCCTATGCAAAAGCGCCTGCTTGTCTTAGCGATCTTTGCTGTCGGGGGAATCATGGTTGCTCGAGGCTCGTCGCCGGCGCCGAGCGCCGGCAAGGTTGTGCGGCTCGCATCTGCGCTCAGCCGTATCGTGCCCGCTGGCGCAAAAATTGAGAAGGTCACCACGTGTTGCAAGTGGACGGAAGGGCCGATCTGGATTCATTCCGGTTATCTCCTGTTCGCCGACATTCGCAACAATCGCATCATGAAGTGGGCGCCGCCGGACAAAACGGTCGTCTTCATGCGGCCAAGCGGCTATCTGGGCAAAGCCCCCTACGGCGGGCCGGAAACGGGCTCGAACGGAATGACGCTTGACGCGCGCGGACGTCTGACCGTGGCGGGGCATGCGCAACGCGACGTTTGGCGGCTCGAAAGCCTCCGCCCCGGCGCCGAAAGGACGATCCTCGCCGAGCGCTATGACGGCAAGCGGCTCAACAGCCCGAACGACCTCGTCTATCGCGCCGATGGCTCGCTCTACTTTACCGATCCGCCCTACGGCCTGCCCATGCAGAACGATCGCGACCCGCACAAGGAACTGCCTTTCAACGGCGTCTATCGAATTCCTAACGCGCTCACGCATCCCTCCGGCGCGCCGCCCGATGACGCGCACTTGCAGTTGCTCATCCGGGATTTGCCGCGCCCGAACGGAATCGCGTTTTCGCCAGATCAGAAGTACCTCTACGTTGATAATTCCCAGCCGCAGAAGCTCTTAATGCGATATCCGGTAAAGCCGGATGGAACCCTCGGGCCGGGCATCGTTTTCGCCGATTTGACTTCGCGCCGCGCGCAGGGCTCGCCCGACGGCATGAAGATTGATAAAAAAGGGGACATTTACATGGCCGGGCCGGGCGGCGTCTGGATCTTCGCGCCGAGCGGAAAACCTTTGGGGCGCTTTTTGATGCCGGAAGTTGTCGCCAATCTGGCCTGGGGTGGCGCGGACGCACGGACACTTTACATTGCGGCGACAACGAGCGTCTATCGCATTCACCTCGAGATTCCCGGGATCCGGCCGTGAGCCGGGCGAAGAAGCGCCGTTGATCCCGCAAACGCCGCGATTCCAATCTCTCTGAGCCAAGCCCTGACTGGTATAATTGAGCGCGAGAGTGCGCGCGATGGAGCGAGCGATCGTCATTGGCGGCGGGCTGGCGGGAAGCGAGGCGGCGTGGCAGCTTGCCGAGCGTGGCGTTCGGGTGTCTCTATTTGAAATGCGTCCCGGGCGCAACACACCCGCGCACTCGACCGGCAATCTCGCCGAGCTGGTCTGCTCGAACTCGCTCAAATCCGCCGACCCGAACGCAGCTTCAGGATTACTGAAGGGAGAGTTGCGCCGCGCGGGGTCGTTGCTGCTGTGCATCGCGGATGAATGCCGCGTGCCCGCCGGCTCCGCGCTTGCTGTCGATCGAGACAAATTCTCTTCGGGTGCCACGAAGGCAATTGCAAGCCATCCGCTGATCGAAATACGCCGCGAGGAGTGCCGCGAAATTCCCGCTGACGCGCTCACGCTCATTGCGACTGGCCCGCTCACTTCGGACGCGCTCGCGGCCGGGCTCGAAGCGCTCGCCGGGCGCGAGCATCTCTATTTTTACGACGCCATCAGCCCCATCGTGGACGCCGAAACGCTCGATATGGAGCGAATCTTCCGCGCCTCCCGCTACGGAAAAGGCGGCGAAGATTATTTGAACTGCCCGATGACCGAAGCGGAATACGATGCGTTTTACAATGCGCTCGCGAGCGCGGAACCCGTCGAGACGCACTCGTTCGAGGATGCAAAATACTTCGAAGCCTGCCTGCCCATCGAGGAATTGGCGCGGCGGGGCAGGGACACGCTGCGTTTCGGGCCCATGCGCCCGGTCGGATTGCGCGATCCACAATCCGGTCGCCGGCCTTTCGCCGTCGTTCAATTGCGGCCGGAGAATCTGCGCTTCTCGAGCTACAATTTGGTCGGCTTCCAGAATCATTTGAAATTCCCGGAGCAGAAGCGCGTGCTGCGGATGATTCCCGGACTCGAGCGGGCAGAATTCCTGCGCTTCGGCCAGATTCATCGCAATACGTACTTGAACGCGCCGCGGCTGCTCGGACCTGACTTGAGCTTTCGCGCCGCGCCGGAAGTTTTCATCGCGGGTCAGCTTTCGGGCGTCGAAGGCTACGTCGAGTGCATCGCGACGGGATGGATGGCCGGAGCGGCGATGGCCCATCGTTCGCGCGGCGAACATTTTGTTCCGCCGCCACGCTCGACCGCGCTCGGCTCGCTTGCGCATTACATCACTCACGCCGACGCTGCCCATTACCAGCCGGCCAATATCTCTTTTGACTTGTTACCGCCGCCCGACGAATTCGGTGTGGATCGGAAAGCGGATCGCGCCGCGCGCCGCGGACGGCAATGCGAGCGCGCGCTTCGGGACCTGACCGAGTGGCTCCGTGAGATGGAGAGCAGCGCGCCGGCGGTCGAGACAAGCCCGGCGAAAGCTCCGGCTTAGCCCGAAGCGCGCGCCGCCGGAGACTCGGGCGCGAAGCCTGAATGTTCAGCATGGATGAACTCATCGAGACGTTTCTCGACTATCTTCGCTACGAACGACACTCCTCGCCGCACACCGTCCGCAATTATCGCAGCGACTTGATTCAATTCCGCGATTTCATCGCCGAGGAAATTGCGCGGCAGCCTTCGGCGAAAGAGCTGACGCCCCTGCGCATCCGCGCATTCCTAGCCTATCTCTACGAGCGCGAGCGGAAGAAATCGTCCGTTGCGCGGAAGCTCGCTGCGCTGCGCGCGTTCTTCAAGTTTCTCCGCCGCGAGGAAAAAATCGCAGAAAATCCCGCGGCGCTCGTCTCAACGCCGAAGCTCGAAAAAAAATTGCCGCGCATCATGACCGAGGAAGAGGTCAACCGGTTTCTCGACCGTTTGGCCGAGAGCGCGGCGCACGGAGGGCCGCTTCTGGTGCGCGACCGCGCGATTCTCGAATTGCTTTACGCTTCCGGCCTGCGCGCGAGCGAAGTGGCCGGACTCGATTTGCGCGCCGTGAATTTCGGCGACCGGTTCGTGCTCGTGCGCGGCAAAGGCGATAAGGAGCGCATCGTTCCCTTCGGGTCGAAGGCGCTCGGCGCGCTCGAAGCGTATCTCCCGCTGCGCGAGCAAATCCTGCGCGAGGCGCGCAAGAACACGCCGGCGCTTTTCCTCAACGCTCGCGGCGGACGGCTGACGACGCGCTCGCTCGGCCGAATCGTCGAACACTCAGTCCGGTTGTTCGGCCCGAACGTGCGCGTCAGTCCCCATTCATTCCGCCACGCCTTTGCCTCCCATCTCCTCGCTGAAAGGGCTGATCTGCGCGCCATTCAGGAGATGCTCGGCCACAAGCGGCTCGCGACCACCCAGAAATACACTCAGGTTTCAATCCAGCATCTGATGGAGGTTTATGACAAGGCTCACCCGAAGGCGTAGCCCATTGGCAAAGGCCGTTCCGAGTCGGCCACTTCGCTTCGGAAGATTCCTCGCTTCTCACGGAATGGGAGGGACGCTGCTCAGAATCACAGCGTGGACTGCAGCGAGCGTCATCGCTTTCGTGTTGTACATCCCTCCCACAGCCGGCGCGCAAAGCCTTCCCGCGGCGCCACGCGCAAGGATCATCAACCTCACGCCGCGCGCCGGATTCTTCGATGAGCCTTCGATCGCCGTTGATCCGGCCCATCCCAAGCGCGTCGTAGCGGCGTATCAGGTGCCGGCTCATGCCGCTTATTCGCGCGACAGCGGACGAGCCTGGAAACGCGCTCGCGGAGTTGCCGACCCGAATTACAGGATGTCGGGCGACGTTTCCGTCACCTTCGGCCGCAATGGCTTCGCGTTTCTCTGTTACATCGCCTTTGACCAGCTCGGCACGGCGAACTATTGGGCGCACAATGCGACGCGCAACGGAATTTTCGTTCGCCGCTCGCCCGACGGCGGAATTACCTGGCAAGCGCCCGTGCAGGTCATCGCCCATCCGACCGCTCCGCACATTCCTTTTGAAGATAAGCCCTACATCGTTGCCGACAATACGCACAGCCCTTTTGCGGGAAATCTCTACATCGGCTGGACTCACTTCACCCTCACCGATTCGGAAATATATTTTTCGCGCTCGACGGACGACGGCGCCGAATGGTCGAAGCCCATCCGTATCAGCGTTCATCAAGGACTGCCGCGCGACGATAACGGCGCCGTCGAAGGTTTCGATGGAACGGTGGGAGCGCATGGAACGCTCTATGTGGTGTGGACCGATGGCGAGCACATTGTGTTCACGCTTTCGAAAGACGGGGGCAAGACTTTCGAGCCGGCTCGCGATATCATCGCTACGGCGCCGCCCTATTTTCACGTTTTCGATGTCTCTCGCGCGAACGGATTTCCGCAAATCGGGATCGGTCCGAGCAAGGAGGGTCCCGCGCGGCTCTACGTCACCTGGAGCGATTATCGCAACGGCGACGTGGATGTTTTCTGCTCGAATTCGAATAATGGGGGCGAGACCTGGGCGCCCGCGGTGCGCGTGAACAACGATGCGCTCCATAACGGCGACGATCAGTTTTTCCAATGGCTCGCTGTGGACCCTGTGACGGGCGCCGCGAACGTCATATTCTATGACCGGCGCGGCGATCCCGCGAATCGCTGGACTCGCGTCGTCCTCGCCCGTTCGACCAACGGCGGAAAATCCTTTGTGAACTATGCCTGGAACCGCCGGGCGTTCGACGCGCATGGGGATTTCATCGGTGATTATACGGGGCTCGCGGCGTATGACAATCGCGTTTACGGCGCGTGGACGGAAGAAGGCGCGGGTCGCGATGCGGCCGCGGCAGATTCGAACGGCGGCAGCGCACCGCCCTCCGTTCCCGCCTTTTTCCCGCGCCGCCGCACCACCGTGCGCGCCGGGGTTGCGGATTTTTCAAAGCATTGACCGGCTCGCCCGAAAGCACAGGACGGAAAATGGGATGAATGGCGCCGCCGTGGTTGCGGAGGGTTTCTTGACACCCTTTTAGGCGCCAACCTATAATCCCGGTTCAAGCGGCTTGGCTGAATTTCCCCGCCTGGCGAACCGAGAAAGAGCAATCCTTGCCGGAATTCGAAGAACTTGCCCAACAGCGGAAGAAAAAGCTCCAGGCGATTGCCGAGCTCGGCTACGAGCCTTACCCTCGCAAATTTGATTTCACGCACACGATTCCGCAGCTCCTTGCGGCCTATTCATCGCGCACGGCGGAGGCATTGAGCGCCGAGAAAGCCGAAGTGCGTGTGGCAGGCCGTGTGATGAGCCTGCGGCCGCACGGGAAAGCAGGATTCGCGCACGTCGCGGGCGGCGGCTCAAAGGTTCAGATTTACGTGCGGCAGGATGCGGTGGGCGAGCGGGATTTCGAGCTTTTCAAGCTGCTCGATCTTGGCGACATCATCGGAGCGGAAGGCTATCTTTTCCGCACGCGCACGGGTGAGCTCACGGTTCACGTCGAGCGGCTGCAATTTCTCGCGAAGGCCCTGCTGCCACTTCCCGAAAAATGGCACGGCCTGACGGACGTTGAAACGCGCTTCCGGCAGCGCTACGTGGACTTGATGGTGAATGAGCCGGTGCGAGGCGTCTTCGAGCGGCGGGCGCGCCTTGTTCGAGGCGTGCGCGAGTTTCTCGACGCCGAGGGTTATCTCGAAGTTGAGACGCCGATGATGCAGCCGCTCGCCGGCGGCGCCATGGCGCGCCCCTTCGTAACCCACCACAACGCACTCGATATGAAGCTCTATCTCCGCATCGCGCCGGAGCTTTACCTCAAGCGCCTCGTGGTCGGCGGTTTCGACCGCGTTTACGAGATCAACCGCAACTTCCGGAACGAAGGTATCTCCACGATGCACAATCCGGAATTCACGATGCTCGAGTTCTATCAGGCGTACGCCGACTATGAGGACTTGATTCGCTTGACCGAGCGGCTGATGCGGCATCTCGCAAAAGGCGTTCTCGGCGCGCAGGAGTTCGAATTCGGCGAGCACAAAATCTCATTCGAGAAATTCCATCGCTACACGATGCGTGAAGCGGTGGCGCATTTCTGGCCCCAGGAAGAGACGCCCCTCACCCTGGGCGACCTTAAAGATCTTCAGAATCTGGTGAAGTTTGTTCCCACACTCAACAACTGGTTTGTGCGTGAGGCTGGCGGGGCGCCGGTGACCGATGAGTTTATGCGAAACAATTCCCCGGGCGCGCTTCTCCAGGTCTTTTTTGAAATGGTGGCGGAGCCGCACCTGATTCAGCCGACGTTCATCACCGAATTTCCACTCGAAGTATCGCCGCTCTCGAAGCAAAAACCTGGCGACCCGAATTTCGTCGAGCGCTTCGAGCTTTACATCGGCGGAATGGAAATCGCGAACGCTTTCAGCGAGCTCAACGATCCCGCCGAGCAGCGCGACCGGTTCGTCTATCAGCAAATGCTGCGCGAAAAAGGGGACCTCACGGCGCATTCGATTGACGAGGATTATATCCGCGCGCTTAGCTACGCCATGCCGCCCGCGGCCGGCGAAGGTATCGGTATTGACCGCCTCACCATGCTCCTCACCAATTCCCGTTCGATTCGTGACGTGATTTTGTTCCCCCTCCTGCGGCCGGAAAAACAGTCCGAGTAAGGGCCGGTACGATTGCCAAAGCTGTGAGGATGTTCGACCCGCAAGCGGGCCGCACGGCTCAGAAGCTGCTGAGAGCAGCGGACTCGTCTTCGGCGACGTCGAAGATCGTGTCGAGACGCGCCATGCGGATGACCTGGGAGACTCGTTTGGGGGGAGAGTAAAGCTTCAATTTTCCTCCCGATTGCTTGAGCAGGGTGTGAAGACGCACCAGAATTCCCAGCCCGGAGCTATCCATCTGGGTGACCGACGCGAGATTGACCGCAATAAGCGTCGCACCTTCCGAAATCAGTTGCTCGGTGCTGGTCTGCATTTCCTCGACAGGATCGCCGAGCACCAGTGCCCCTTTCAACTCGATGATCGAAACATTTCCGACTTTACGCGTATTGATTTCCACACAACCTCCTCCTGCTCGCCCGGTTCTCGGGATCGGGAATAGAAAAGCTATCGCAAAGTGCTCATAAGAATCAAGTGGCCCGTTCAAAGGATGGGGAGCCATCGAGGGCGAGTACACGCGCTTGACGGCTGTAGAACGCGTTTGATACTCTTCACGCCGCAGACGAAGGCGAACGTCGGGCTCTTCGTACTCCGGTTCCGCAGAGACAAGAGATGGCTGTTGGCGTGTGAGAAGGGCATGGATCGCTTAACCGCTCTTTACAAGTTATCTGTCGCCTACCAAGGCTGCCGCGACAGAGACGCGGTATTGAAAGCCCTCGCGTCCCACCTTGCTGCGGACCTCGGCGCGCGCGCCGTCTTCATCTGGCTGATAACCGAAGACGGCTCGGCGTTACGCTGCCGTACGCGCTGGGTCGAGCCGGGCGAGCGGTTTGACGTTACCTCCGAACCAGTCGCCGAGGGCATCCTGGCCGAAAATTTATCAGCGGCGGGAGCCTTGCGCGTCTCCCGAAGCCAGATTGACGACGCAGGGTTCGCGCACCTTTCCGCCAATACCCGCGAGCAGGTGCAAAACGCGCTTTATGCGGCCTTGCGCGACTCGGCGGGCGCCGCCGGGGTTGTTGAAGTCCTGAACAAGCGGGGCGGCGATTTTACGGCTGAAGAAGCCACGCTGCTCGAAGAAGCCGTCGAGCTCACGCATCGCGCTCTCAACCAGGCCGAGGCCATTGAGAAAGACCGGAGCGATTCGCTCGCGACCATCGAACGGCTCACCTCGCTTTACGACATCAGCCGAATCTTTAATTCGACGCTCGAGCTCGAGGAGCTCCTGCCCATCGTGGCCGGAAAAATCCGGGAGATTTTGGGCGCGCAAGCTTGCAACATCTGGCTGCTCGATCCCGAAAACGATGATCTCTACTTTGCGCAGCAAGTGGGCAAGGATCCCACGACGCAGGTGGACAGCCGAACCGCCATCGGGCAAGGGCTGCTCGGGGAAGTGGCCCGCCAGGGCGAACCCCGCCTCGTCGAGGACGCAGCCGCCGAGCCTCTTCTCGCCGAAAGGTTACAATCGGCGCCCGATTTTGCTCTCGAATCCGTTCTCTGCGCCCCGCTCACTAAGGGCGAACAAGTTCTTGGGGTCGTCGAGGCCGTCAACAAGCTGGCCGGAGGCCCATTCGACGAAGATGACCTTTTTCTACTCGCAAGCGTGACCGACCAGGCCGCTATCGCGCTCTACAATGCCAATCTGCTTGCCGCAGAGCGCAAAGTGGGCGAACTGGACGCTCTTCTCGCCATCAGCAAGGAAATCACTTCAACGCTCGACCTCGAGCGCGTGCTGACGACGGTCGTCCATCAGGCGGCCACCGTCCTGCCGTTCGACCGTTGCGTCATCGGATTGCTGGATCGCTCAACGGTCGTCCTCGGGGCGGTCTCCGGCGAGGCGACCGTGCCCCAGACTGCGGAGATGGATCAATTGCGCAGAGTTCTCGCGCCAATCGTCGGAGGGACGGATCCTGTTTCCGCCGATCACTTTGAGGACGGCTGGGTGACCAGCCCCGAAAAGGGATTCGAATCTCTGGTGAACTACCTCGAAGAGCATGGATACAACGGGTTTTACGCGGTTCCGTTGCGGGACGAGCAAGGTGCGGTTGGGGTGATTGCGCTGCTCAGCGGTGACGGCCAATTTCTGCCCTCGGAGAAGCTTGAAATCCTCGGCATCCTGGCCGGTCAAACGACGGTTGCCATTCGAAACGCCCGCCTCTATCAGCAGGTTCCCTTGCGCAACGTCTGGCAGCCGCTGATCGAAAGGAAGCAGAAGCTTCTCTCGATGCCTCATTCTCGCTGGCTGGAATTTGCGGGCAAGGTCGCCCTGGTGTGCCTCGCGCTAGTTATTATTCCCTGGAAGCTCCGCATCGGGACGATGGCGACTGTTGTTCCCGCCGAGCGCCGGATCGTCAGCGCGGCGGTGAATGGAGTCATATTGAAAGTCCTCGTGCACGAAGGAAGCCGCGTCCATGCGGGCGACACGCTGGCCGTTCTCGACGATAGCGCGAACCGGCTGAAGCTGGATAACGCGGAAACCAATCTCGCTCTCGCCCGGCGCGAACTGGACCGCACGCAGGCAAGCGGCGACCTGGCTGGGGCGGGACAGGCTCGGCTGAAGATGCAGATTGACGGCGATGAAGTCAGCCTCTATCAGCAGAAAGTGGCCGAAGCCCAATTGAAAGCTCCGATCTCCGGTGTTGTCGTCACTCCGCACGTTGAGGAAAAGGCCGGACAACTTCTGAAGCCCGGCAGTGCTTTCTGTCAGTTGGTGGATGAAGACCGCATGGCGGTGACGATGAACGTGTCGGAAAACGATATCGCCCTCATTCGCGCCCCTGCGACCGCCGCGATTAAGTTGAATTCGTTCCCGACGCAAACCTTGGAAGGCCGTGTCGTGCGAGTGGGATCGCAAAGCGTTACGGCCGGAGGCAACCCGTACTTTGTCGTGCGCGCGCTCTTCGCGAATCCGAACGACGAGGCGCGCGAAGGCATGGTGGGGCGTGCGAAGATCACGGCCGCCGGCGGCTGGATTTTTAAGGGATGGTACCCCGTGGGCTACGTCCTGTTGCGAGCGCCGGCGCGATGGTTTTGGCGGAAAATCTGGCGCTGGATGCCTTAAGAGGGGAACGAGAATGAACCGAATTCTGCTTGCTGTTGCGCTTGCCGGCGCGCTCCTCGCTGCGGGTTGCAGCGTGCACTCGCCCTCCGCCCAACCGTCCGCCTCCCGGGCTTCCGCCCAGCCGGCTGTGGTGCCCGCTCCGCCGCCCCAAAACACGGTCTCAACCGAGCCGGCGACGATTCCAATCCTCACCGTACTTTCCGTCGAACGCGACGTCGATATACTGGCTCAAGGCGAAGGACGGATTGTCGCGCTCAACGCGGACGTCGGGACGCGCGTCAAGCCAGGCGCCCCGCTCGCCCAGCTTGACGACAGCATTTTGCGCGCCCAGCTCGACAGCGACCGCGCCAGCCTGGTTGTGGATGTGGACAACGTCAAATATAACGAAGCGGAAGTGAAGGCGAAGCAGGCAGCCTACGTCCGCCAGCAGGAACTCCACCAATACGGCCTGGCGAGCGACGCGCAGCTTGAGGAGGCGGAGTTTAAGGCAAAAGGCGCGAAGTATGATCTCGATAGCTGGCATGCGGTCGTGAAGCGCGCCGAGGACCAAATCCACGTGGCCGAGCTCGAGATCCGGAAGATGACGATCCGCGCTCCCTTCGATGGCGTGATTACGCGGCGCTTCATCCACCCCGGTCAGGACGTTCTGAAAGACGAGAAATGCTTCGAGTTGAGCCAGCTCGCGCCGCTACGAGTCGAGTTCCTCGTTCCCGAAACTGCCGAGGCGCCTCGCGCCGGCATGACGGTCAAGCTGCGGCTGGCCCCCGGGCCGGCGACCGTATATTCGGCCCGCGTCGAGCGGGTCAGTCCAACCGTGGATCCCGCAAGCGGCAGCACCGAGGTCATCGCGGTGTTGACGGGCAAGAACTTGGGCGATTTGCGGCCGGGAATGTCGGTGGAAGTATTTTGGCCTGCGGCCTCAGCCGGCTCGAAATAACCGCGAACTCCTATGCGTTTCGGACCCACCAGTTTAAAACTGAATGGCATTCTCGCCCGAGGATTGCGGCGGCCCAAGCTCCGCGCCGATTTGAAGATCAGCGAGCAAATCCTTTCCGGAGAAACCAGCTACGTTATCAAAATCCCGGAGACCGAATCCTACTCGCGCTTCCGGCCTTTCGAGATGGAGCTTCTGAGGCTTTGTGACGGCGAGCATACGGCGGCGGAAGTCGCCGCCGCAATGACCGCGGCTCATCCCGATCAGCCTCTCACCGAAAACGATGTGGCTGAATTTCTCGATTCGATGGATCCCGCCATGTGGGAGAGAAGCGCTGGCGAAAAGAATCTCGCGATCCTTGAAAAAATCCGCGCCGAGCGCAAGAGCCGCGTTGACCGCTCCAACCTTTTGTACATCTATTTTTCCGCCTGGGACCCTGACAAATTCCTCGATCGCATCCATCCTTACCTGCGCTGGATTTATACGCGCGGTTTTGTAATCTTCTCAGTTCTCCTGATGGGCCTGACCGCGGTGATCGTGGCGGGAGACTTCCAAAGGATCCGCGCGGATACCGTCGCTTTCTATAATTTCGCCGACAAGACGGCCTATGATCTGTGGATTTTCTGGTTTCTTGTCTTCGTGATCAGCGGGGTTCATGAATTCGGCCACGGACTGACGTGCAAGCACTTCGGAGGCGAAGTTCATCAGATGGGCTTTATGCTCGTCTTCTTCACCCCCTCCTTTTACACCGATTGCACGGACATGCACATGTTCGACCGAACGTGGAAGCGCCTGATGACCGTTTTCGCAGGAATCTGGGTGGAGCTGGTGGCCTGCGGTCTTTCGACGCTGATCTGGTATTTCTCCCCGCCAGGATCCTTTTTCGGCGACCTCGCGTATAAGATGCTCCTGCTGACCGGCGTTTCGGGCGTGTTCATCAATTTGAACCCCCTGATGAAATTCGATGGTTACTTTGCGCTTAGCCAGTACCTGGAAATTGATAATCTGCGTGAAGATTCCATCGCTTATCTGAAAGCCTGGGTTGTCCATACGATTTTCCGGCGGCCGGCCGTTTTCCCTCCCGGGAGCCGGAGGCGACGGCGCCTCTACCTGTTCTTCGGGCTTGCCTGTTTCGTTTATGGAATTGTCTTCCTGGTGTTCGTACTACTTTTCTTCAACAGCATTTTTACGGCGAAATTCGGGAGTTTGGGGCGCTGGTTTACGGCGGGCGTCGCCTATTTGATCCTTCAGAAAAAGATCAAGAACGGGTTGAAGGCTGCGAAGGACGCGTTCCCACGGTTCAAGGAGAGGCTTATGGCTTGGAAGATGTCACCCGCAAAGTGGGCGATGACGGGAGCGGCGCTCGGATTTTTCATGCTGCTGCCAGCGCCTGTCACCGTTCCTTCTTACTTTGTTCTTGATCCGGGAGCCCGCGCGATGGTTCGCGCACAGGCCGCCGGAGTCATCCGCGAGGTCCGGGTCCGGCAAGGCGAGGAAGTGCATGCCGGAGAAGTCCTTGCAACCCTGGCGAATCCGGAAATCGAAGAGAACGTGCGAATCGTTCGCGCCAGGCTCGAATACACCCATCAGGCCCTTCTCAGAGCCCTCGCGACTCAGGACACTTCGGCCGCCCAGATGGACACGGAAGAGAGCGCCCGGCTTTCGTTGAAACTGGCTGAGGCCGAGCGGAAGCAAAGTGAACTGGCGCTTCGCTGCCCTATTTCTGGAATTGTAATCACGCCTGAAATCGAGGAACGGACCGGCGAATACCTCGGCGAGGGTCAGGATTTTGCGACGGTCGCGAACCGCACCTTCATGCGGGCTCGCATTCTCGTCCGCGACCTCAACCTGAGCGAGGTTCGTACAGGAGCTGGCGTGGAGTTGCACGTCAGCGCATATCCATTGCGTTTCTTTTCCGGGAAAGTCGCGCAGATTATGCCCGCGACTTCACTCGACCGCCCCCTCGGCGCGCTGAAAGAGGAGAAAGTCGCCGGACAGCAAACCACTAACTACATTGCTGTAATTGTTGATATTCCCAATCCGGATGGAGCACTTAAGGAAGGAATGACGGGAACCGCGAAAATCTTTGGCCCTCGCAAATATCCGCTGGCTTGGCAAGCGGGACGGGCCGTCTGGAGATGGGCGCGGATGGAAGTTTGGTAAGATCGAGCGGCCCGCTGCCCCGCGTCGCCTCAATCTTCAACGAAATCAGGGCTGCCTGCGCTCGCCGACAGCCCTGCCCTTTCGCAAATTTGCTTGACGGGTTGAATCGTTCCCCGACTCCGCGAACCCTATTACTAAAGAGTGATGGTCCGTTGCAGGGCCGTGCGTTGCAGGGCCGTGCGTTGCAGAGCCGTACGTTGCAGAGCGGTCCGTTGCAGAGCGGTCCGCTGGAGAGCCGTGCGCTGGAGAGCGGTCCGCTGCAGGGCCGTCCGCTGGAGTGGCACCCGCTGCAGAGCGGCGCCCTGGAGAGGCGTCCCCTGCAAGGCAGATCGTTGTTCCTTGGAAGGTGAAACCTTTTTTAGTCCCTTGATCGGTTTGCTCGAACCTTTCTTTTCCATTTCGTCTCCTTTTGCCCGGTTCGCGGGTGTTCTCTTTTCCCTCAGCCGAACGGTACCGCTTAGAGCAAGCATATTTCCAAAACGACCTGGACAATTGAAATAAAAGTAAAGCTTTGTTTTTCAGTCAGTTATACTAAAATGCGAAAGAATGGGCACGACTAAAATAGCTAGAATCTTGAATTTCCTGGTAAATTTTACCCCGTGAGGCGATTTTTACCCAAAAAATCTTACCCACCTAAAGCCCGTGCTTCCGGCAGAGGTACTTCATCCTGTCCTTTCCGATGCCCAATTGCTCGGCGGCCTTGTGTTTCCGGCCTCCGGATTCCGCGATGGCGGTTTCGAGACAGCGTCGCTCGAAGGCAACCACTTCTTCGTCGAGACTCGCCCCGTTCCGCGGCAGGAATTCCGCAAGCGGCGGGCGCGTCTTCGCTCCTTCAAGAATCGCCCGAGGAAGATTCACGGCCCGAATGACTTCACCGTCCGTCAGCAGCACCATGCGCTGGACCACATTCTCAAGCTCTCGGACGTTTCCAGGCCATGAATATCGTTTCAGAATTTCAAGCGCCTCGTCGTCAATGGGCTTGGGCGGGATGTGGTTCGCCGCGCAGTAAACCTTCAGGAAATAATCTATGAGCAATGGGATATCATCCACACGCTCACGCAATGGCGGGACAAACAGCGGAACGACGTGAATGCGGTAATAGAGATCGTCACGGAATCGCGCCTCTTTAACGGCCTTCTCAAGGTCCTCGTTCGTCGCCGTGAGTAGCCTGAAGTCCACTTTAATGGGCTTTTTCCCGCCGAGCCGAGTGACGTAATGCCCGTCTAACACCCTCAACAGCTTACTTTGCAGCGACAGGCTGAGCGTGCCGATTTCGTCCAAAAAGAGCGTCCCTCGTTGCGCCAGCTCGATCTGTCCCTCTTTGGCCGCGACCGCGCCCGTGAAAGCTCCCCTTTCATATCCGAAAAGCTCGGATTCCATCAGTGTCTCGGGCAGCGCTGCGCAGTTCACGCTGACAAAGGGGCGGTCGCGACGCGGCCCAAGATCGTGAATCGCCCTCGCCACCAGTTCCTTGCCGGCGCCGCTCTCGCCGCGAATTACCACGGTCGCGGTTGATTGCGCCACTCGCCGAATGGAATCAAACAAGGTACGCATGGCTTCGGTGGATCCCAGCAGATCTCCCACGGCGTCCTTGCGCTCGAACTCCTCGCGCAAAATGCGGTTCTCGCGCTCGATCTGCAGCTTCTCGACGGCGCGATTCAGGATGACGGCAAGGATGTCCGGATCAACCGGCTTCAGGAAGTAGTCATAAGCGCCGGCGTCCATCACTTTCAGCGCCGTGGCCTTTTTTTCATCATCGCTCAGAACGATAACCACTGTGTCAATCGGACCTTTTTGGAGGTCCCGAAGGAGGGCAAGACACTCACGAAGGCCGCCCGAGGGGAGGGTTAAGCTGAGGAGCAAAACGTCGAGGCTTCCCTCCAGCAGCAGGTTGTAGGCGGCCTTGTGGTCCTCGCCTCCGAGGATCTCAAATTGATTGCTGAGCGAATCGGCAATCTTCGAGCGCTCCGGAGCATCGCCGTCCACGATTCCGATTCTGCCTCTGACTTTGGCCGCGGCCATGTAAGGTATTTATGAGGAAACAGCGCTTCGATTCCGTCAGTCAATGAGCCATCTGCTTCCTTGAGATATCTGCATTCTATGGGCCGTGGGCGGAATTGTCAAACGCGGCTCGCCGACGCGGCTCGCCGAACGCGGCTTGCCGAATCCATCCTTCTCGGATGACCCACGAAACATTCGCTTTGGCCGGAAGGACTCAGGTATTCTCCTCTCATGAGCGATATTTTGAGCTGGAACCAATGCGATTTCATGGCGTTCCATGGATCATGTAACGATCGGGCGCGAGCCGCATCCAATCTCACACGCAGCAGGGGGTGCAATGCAGAGGGGTGAGCCACCCCTCGGAAGCCCTCAAGGGCATTTAGAACAAGCTATTGAGGGGTGGCGTGCTGCCGGTGAGTTGCACGGCTCTATTCGCACGTTCTTTTCGCAGAAAGAGGGGCACAATGTCTCTTCGTCCAGTCAGGAAAATCATTGAAACCAAGCCCACGATCGAAGGTGCGGGGGTGAAGTTACAGCGCGCCTTCGGTTTCGGGCAGACCAAAGATTTCGATCCATTTCTTTTGTTGGATGACTTTCGCAATGAGAATCCCGAAGATTATCTCGCCGGATTCCCGTGGCATCCGCATCGCGGAATCGAGACGATTACCTACGTTCTGGCAGGCTCCGTGGAGCACGGCGACAGCTTGGGAAATAAGGGCAAGATGACTGCGGGCGACGTGCAGTGGATGACGGCGGGAAGCGGCATTCTCCACCAGGAAATGCCGAAGGGCGACGCAAGAGGGCGCATGCACGGCTTCCAGTTGTGGGCCAATTTGCCCTCGTCGCTCAAAATGACCGACCCGCGCTATCAGGATATTCCTTCAAGCGCTATCCCCGAGGTCACAGACGACGATGGCACGCACGTTCGAGTCGTTTGCGGCGAGTTTTGGGGTAAGAAAGGGCCGGTCGAGGGCGTCGCAGCCGATCCGAATTATCTCGATGTCTTCGTTCCCGCGGGAAAAGAAAAAGTGTTGAAGGTCGAAACGGATCGCAACGCTTTTGCCTATGTGTTCGCGGGCTCAGGCACGTTCCGCGACGCGTCGAGTCCCCGAGCGGTGCTGACGGACAAAGTGGCGGATCCCAACGCGACGCCGGTCTATGACGCTCGCAACCATTCGCTCGTGCTGTTCGACCGCGGAGACAATATCAGGGTTCAAGCGGGCGATGAAGGCATTCGATTTCTGCTCGTGTCGGGCAAGCCGATTGAAGAACCCGTCGCCTGGTATGGCCCGATTGTGATGAACACCCAGGAACAGTTGCGCCAGGCATTTGCGGAGTTGCAAACCGGCAACTTCATCAAGCACAACTGATTCGGGGATGATTGTGCCGGAGTGCGCCGTTCTCTCCGGTTGATCCATAGGGAGATTTGCCACAGCCACGCCGGCAGAGGAGCTGTTTTCGCGCACCGCTAGTAAGTTTCGTCTCCGCCTTCAAGGCTCACTTTGCCGGCGAAACTGCCGTAAACGTACACGGAATACCCGGTTACGAGAATCATGCCGATGATCCACCAGACGAGGCCAACTCGCAGGCCGTAATTTCCCGCTTCCGAATTTGAAACGGTAAGTGAATAAGCAGGGTTGGCGCTGGCAGGCAGGATCAGAGGGTACAATCCGAATACCACGCTGGTCAGCATGCCGAGGAGATAGGCGCAAGAGGATAGAAAACTCTTGAAGTCATCTTTTTTCAGGATGAACCACTCCATCCCGGCCAAACCCGCGCAGGCAAGCGCCGGAAAGATGTAGCCCCACGGATGATCCACGAGGTTCCCGGGCACGTGCGGCTGCACGGCGAAGGTCACCGCCGTCACGAGAATCGTGAAGGCGAGGACCGCCCACCATAAGCTTCGCGCGAGCCTCTGAGCGCGATCGTGGACCGCGCCGCCGGTTTTCAAAGCCAGCCAAAGCGCGCCGTGCAGGGCGAGCGTCACAAGCGCCGCGATGCCGACCAGAATCGTATACCAGTCAAGAATGCCCGTATCCGGCCCAAGCCTGAAATTCGTCCAGAGCGCCTCGAAAAAATAGCCTTTGTCGTCGAGCGGCACGCCGCGAACCACGTTCGCGAGCGCTGCGCCATAAAAAATAGCCAGCAGCAAACTTGAGCCTGCAAAAACGACGTCCCAAAACCTGAACCACACTGGACTTTCCACTTGCCCGCGAAATTCGATGGAGATGCCTCGCAGGATCAGCAGCCAGAGCACGATCATCAGCGGCAGATAAAAGCCGCTGAAGGCCGAGGCGTAAAGCGCCGGAAACGCAAAGTAAAGCGTTCCGCCGGCCGCCAGGAGCCAAACCTCGTTTCCGTCCCACACCGGCCCGATCGATCGGATCACAAGGCGGCGCTCCTCATCCGTCCGGGCCACGAACAAATGGATTGCCCCTGCGCCGAGGTCAAATCCGTCGAGCACGACGTACATGGCGATCATGAGGGCCACTAAGCAGAACCATATTGTTCCCATCATCGTTTGACCTCAGATTTCATTCATCAACTTTCGGCCATCCCTCTGTCAGCGCGCTGCGTCTCCGCCATGGGCCGGCTGAGGGGTCGTCTTGAGCGTTTCCGGGCCGCGCTCAACGACGCGATAAATGAGCAAAAGGAAAAGAATGCTGAGCAGTGTATAAATTCCCATGAAACCCAGCAGCGTAAACCAGACGTTTCCTGAAGAGACTTGGGGCGAAACGCCCGCTGCTGTCCGCATCAATCCATAAATGATCCAGGGTTGACGGCCGGTTTCGGCAGTCATCCAGCCCGCGGTGTTGGCGATGTAGGGGAAAGGAAGGGAAAGCATGAGCGCCCAGAGCATCGGCCGAAAAGTAAAAAGCGTTCCTCGCCACAGCATCCATGCGGCAAGCCCCATAATGAGAATAAAGATGGTGCCGAGTCCCACCATGATGTGGTATGAGAAATACACAATCGGGACATTGTCCGGCCAAAGTTTTTGTGGAAACGCATCGAGGCCCTTGACGGTTGATTCCCAGCGGCGATAGGTCAGGAAGCTGAGCGCGCGCGGCACTTCGAGCGGATTATCCAGCCGCTTCTTTCGCATGTCGGGCTGGCCGATGAGAGCAATGGGCGCTCCGGCTTGGGTGTGAAACAATCCTTCCATCGCCGCGAGGGTGACCGGCTGATTCTGCGCCAGCATTTGGCCCTGGCCGTCGCCGGTCGGAAAGAGCTGCATGATCGTCGCGAAGACTCCGACGATCACGCCCACGCGGACAAATGTGCGGCCGTAGTCGTCATGCCGTCCAACCAGCAGGTAGAAGGCTCCGAGCGCTGCCATGGCGAACGTTCCGGTAATCACCGCGCCGCACATGGTGTGCGCATACTGCCAAAGCGCCCAGTGATTCAGGAGCAAGCCCCAGAAGCTGGTCAGCGAGAGCTCGCCGTTCGGGCCGATCGCGTAGGCGACGGGGTGCTGCATCCAGGCGTTGGTAGCGACAATCAGATAACCCGAAAGCCAGGAGCCCAGAAACACCATCAATGCCGAAAACCAATGGCCCTTCCGTCCCAGCCGTTTTTCGCCGAACAAGAGCAGCCCCAGAAAGCTTGATTCGAGAAAGAAGGAGAACACGCCTTCCATCGCAAGCGTCTGCCCAATCACGCCGCCCGCAACTTTTGAAAACGCCGCCCAGTTGGTTCCGAACTGGAATTCCATCGGAATGCCGGTTACCACTCCCATGGCGAAGTTGATGGCGAAAACTTTCGCCCAGAATCGCGCGGCACGGTTGTAATGTTCGTTGCCGGTTCTGAGCGCCAACGTTTTGAGAATCAAAATCAGGAGCGCCAGCCCCATCGTGAGCTGCGGGAAGAGGTAGTGATAGGTGACAGTAAATGCGAAATGGAGGCGGTCAACGGTCAGAGCTTCAGACATAACAACCTCCACGAGAGAGCAAAGAGCTTTGGGCGGGAACGCCGCAGTTACAATTCAAAGAATCGCCCGATCCACGCCGTGGTTGCGAGCAGGAAGCTGCCGGTGAGCCTCGGCGAAGGCTTGGGATAACGCCCTTTGAGTGCGCGGGAGCGCAGCGCATTACGTTTCTCTTCAACCTCGTTACAACCAACATTCTAAGGCCGGCCGCGCGTTTCGTGGAGGTGATTTGCGTCACCTTCCTGTTCGGCCGTCGAACCTTCGGTTGACTCTCAGCCGCCGAGCGCAGGAGAAGATCGAGCAGATGTCTGGATGGACGGACGGAACCAGCGAGGCGCCAGCACAAAGCGCGTCCCGTGAGCGGCGCGAGAACGCCGGAGCTTTTGCTCACTTGTTGAAGAGCGCGTAATACGTTAGCCCTCCGGCAATTCCTCCGACGATGGGCCCGAGGATCGGCACCCACGCATAGCCCCAATCCGAGCCCTCCTTGCCTTCGATCGGCAGCAAGGCATGCGCAATGCGCGGAGCCAGATCGCGCGCAGGATTGATAGCGTAGCCCGTCGGGCCGCCGAGCGACAATCCAATCGCCAGCACCAGCAGGCCCACCAGCAGCGGTGTCAACCCCGACTGCGCAGCGGGATTGTTGGCGGAAATAGCGAGCAATCCGAATATCAGCACGAAGGTTCCAATCGCTTCGGTCAAGAAGTTCATGGGCGGCCGGCGGATGGCAGGAACGGTCGAGAAAGCCATCAATTTGCGCTGCGCGTCTTCGGTTTCGCTCCAGTGCGGGAGATAGGTGAGCCAGACCAGGACGGCTCCAAGAAAGCCGCCTGCCATCTGTCCCCCGATGTATTTTGGGACTTCGCTCCAGGGAAATTTGCCTGCCACGGCGAGCGCAATCGTCACCGCCGGATTGATGTGCGCGCCGCTGATTCGGCCGACCGCGTAAACCGGAATCGCCACGGCCAGCCCCCACCCGATCGTAATCACGATCCAGCCTGAATTCTCCGCTTTCGATTTCTTCAGCAGTACCCCTGCAACCACGCCGTCCCCAAAAAGAATCAGCATTGCCGTCCCGATGATTTCCGCAACCCAGGGTTTCACACGCCTCCTCTCGCTCGGCCGAAAGTCGCCCGCGGGAAAGCCGAAAGGAGTATAGACTCACCCGGCGGCTAAAGCGCGCAGATTTTGCAGCGGGGAAATCAGGACACGCCGGCGGGAAAGAATCGGGCGAGAGTCCCGGGATGTTAACCGGAACGCTTGCTACGCGGGCTGCGTTCGTTCACGGCCGGGAACACTGGATGAGGGTTGCGGCTTCAGGACCTGGGTGACTTCCGGCTCCGCAGGCTTGGTCACGGGGAGCTCGGGCAAGGGTTTCCCCTCGATGAGCAATTTGACTTCGTTGGCGTTGAGCACTTCGCGTTCGAGCAACGATTCGGCGATTCGCTTAAGGGTGTCGCGGTTCTTGCTCAAGACGTCTTTCGCGCGTTCGTAACCGGTGATCACGAACCGTTTCACTTCCTGATCGATTTTGATGGCCGTCGCTTCACTGAAGTCGCGCTGCGTCGTCAGGTCGCGTCCCAGGAAAATTTCCTGCTGGTTCTTGCCGAAAGCGAGCGGCCCAAGCTCGGACATCCCATATTCGCAGACCATTTCCCGGGCCAGGTGCGTGGCGCGCTCGATATCATTGCTCGCGCCGGTGGTCATGTGCTCGAGGAAAAGTTCCTCCGCCACGCGCCCGCCCATCAGCACCGCCAGTTCGGATTCCAGGTAGTCACGGGTATGCGTGTGCTTGTCGTCCACGGGGAGTTGCTGCGTCACGCCGAGCGCCCAGCCGCGCGGAATGATCGTCACCTTGTGGAGCGGGTCGGCGTGCGGCATCGAGGCTGCGACCAGTGCGTGCCCGGCTTCGTGATAGGCGGTGTTCTTCTTTTCCTCGTCTGAGAGAATCAGGGACCGGCGCTCCGCGCCCATCAGCACCTTGTCCTTCGCATACTCGAAATCCGCCATGATGACTTGTTTGCGGTTATGACGGGCGGCGAGCAACGCCGCTTCGTTCACCAAGTTCGCGAGATCGGCGCCCGAAAATCCCGGCGTGCCGCGCGAGAGCACGGAGATGTCCACGTCCTCGCCGAGCGGGATTTTCTTGGTGTGAACTTTGAGGATTCCTTCGCGCCCGCCCACATCGGGCAAGGGAACCATCACGCGGCGGTCGAAGCGCCCGGGTCGCAGAAGCGCCGGATCGAGAACGTCAGGGCGGTTCGTGGCGGCGATCATGATCACGCCTTCGTTCGATTCGAAGCCATCCATCTCAACGAGCATCTGGTTGAGCGTCTGCTCGCGCTCGTCGTGCCCGCCGCCGAGCCCCGCGCCGCGGTGCCGGCCCACGGCGTCAATCTCGTCAACGAAGATGATGCAGGGCGCGTTTTTCTTGCCTTGCTCGAAAAGGTCGCGGACGCGCGAAGCGCCTACGCCCACGAACATTTCCACAAAATCCGACCCGGAAATCGAGAAGAACGGAACATTTGCTTCGCCCGCGATCGCGCGCGCGAGCAGCGTCTTGCCCGTTCCGGGCGGCCCGACCAGCAGCACGCCCTTCGGAATGCGCCCGCCGAGCTTCTGGAATTTCTGCGGCTCCTTCAGGAACTCGATGATCTCATGGAGCTCGTCTTTCGCCTCTTCGACGCCTGCCACGTCTTTGAACGTCACTTTCTTTTGCTGGCTCGAGAGCAGCCGGGCACGGCTCTTCCCGAAGGAAAGGGCTTTGTTCCCTCCGGCCTGCATTTGCCTCATGAAGAAGATCCAAAGTCCGAGCAGAAGCAGGATAGGCAAGGCGTTGAACAGCCAGCCTTCCCAGGCGCTGCCGGATGCGTCCTTGATCACCACGTTCACGTTCTTAGTTTGCAGGCTGGTGTAAAGGTTCGGATAATTGGTCGGAATGGTCGTCTTGAATGCCTGGTTATTCTTTCGCAATTTCCCTTTGACGTCCATCCCTTCAATCGTCACGCTGAGGACGTCTCCGTTGTTCACCTCATTCACGAATTGGGTGAACGTCAGTTGGGACACTTGAGGGGTTGACTGGGATTCCACCACTTTCCAAATCACCAGTGCAGCCACGGCCATCAGAATCCAGAAAACGATATTTTTGACCGTTGAATTCACCGTCTTTACCGACCTTTCTCGACCCCTTGCCTGGGCATCTCACCCCTCACCGAAGTTTGATGCGCCAAAAGTCCTTTTCGACCCTTAACCGGCCCTGTTATTTCAATGCCGCGAGGTAAGGAAGATTTCTAAACTGCTCCTGATAACCGAGGCCGAAGCCGACCAGAAATCTTCCTGTTGTTCTGAAACCCACATAATCGGTCTTCACATCTGTCTTTCGCTCGTCCTGCCTCTCAACGAGAATCGCAGTCCGCACGGAATTTGGCCCCTGCCCGAGTACGGATCGGACCAGATGATCGAGCGTCACTCCAGATTGCAACAGGCCGTCCACCAGGAGAACGTCCTTTCCGTGCGCGTCAATTCGCGGCATGTAAAGGATCTCGTGCAGTTCCACGTTTCCTGAGGCGACCTCACGAGTTTCAGCCTTCACGAAGTGGCAGATTACCGGCATCGTCAGGGCGCGAACCAAATCTGCCATGAAAATGTAGCAGTTCTCGAGAATCCCGACCACGTGCAGCGTCTTTCCGCGGTAATCGCGGTTGATTTCCTTGGCCATCGCTGCGACCCGGTTGCGGATTCTTCGTTCTGGAACGACGACGCGAAGATACTTCGCATAAGCCTTGATCCTCGGCGCCGGGCGGGCCGGGCCTCTCCCCGTGCGCTTCTTTGCTCGGTTGCCCCGCTTCATAGCTGCTCCACGGCGTCCGATTCCTCGATCACCACCAGGTTGGCGCCTTTTCGCGGCGTCTTGCCCGGCGCCGACCCGTAACCCCTGACCCAGATGATCCCCTGGTTACTATCAAGCACGGGCCATTCGCGACGCGCCTCAGCAGGGATGCGCCGTTCGCGAAAAAGCTCTTTTAACTTCTCGGGCCTGCGCCTGCCCGCAGCCTGAAAGCGGTCGCCAGGACGCCAATTCCGGAGCATCATCCTTCCGGGCAATTTCAGCGGATCGACCGCCAACAATCCGCTCTTATTATATGCCTCCCCGCCTTCTGCCGGGTCAACTATTTTAAACCGGAAAATCTTGCCGATTTCTCGTACCCGGCATTCTCCCGGTACGTTTACGGGATAGCTGAATTCGGCCTTCCGCTGGCCGGCAGGAAGGCTCAAAGCAAGCCAGTCGAAATCCTTTCTCCCGACCAAACCCGCGCCAAGCGAGAGGCTTCTGCCGCTCTGGCCGGAGCCGGCGAATCGCCGAAGCGCCTCAATCTCCCGGTAAGTGACTCCACGCAGGGTGCCGCGAACGCTTTGGATCATCTGCCGCAGCGCGCGCCGCGCGAGCGCCGGATGAAATTCCCCGAGCGCGCGCACGGGAATTTTCTCGGCGCCGTCCTCGCGCACGCGCCAGGCCTGTGCCCGTTCGCTCGCTTTCTCCTCGAGGAACGCTTCATCGTCGCGCGAGCGTTCGCTGAGCTCGTTCAGCAGCTTCACGATTTCCGGGCTGTACTCCCTTTCGAGCAGCGGCAGGAGTTCGGCGCGAATCTTGTTGCGCTGCAATTTCCGATTCGCATTGGAAGAGTCCGCGCGGTATTCGAGCCCGCGCCGCGCGATTTCCGCCTCCACCTCGGCGCGTGTGACTCCGAGGAACGGCCGCACGACCGCTCCGTTGAGCGCAGGATAAATGCCGCCGAACCCGCGCGTGCCCGCTCCGCGGAACAGCCGCAGAAGCAAGGTTTCCGCCTGGTCGTTCGCTGTGTGCGCCGTGACCACTTTGTCGAGCAATCCCTGGCGAATCAAGCCGAAAAAATAGCGGTAGCGAAGCTCGCGAGCCGTCGCTTCCAGATTTCGATCGCGCGCCGCGTCGCGGACGCGCGCCGAGCCGTGCAAAAACCGCAGCCCCTTTGCGCACGCCAGTTCCCGCACGAAGCGTTCGTCGCCTTCCGACTCCTCGCCGCGCAGTTGATGGTTGAAATGGATCGCTGAGAGGACCAATCCCTTACGCTCGGCCAAGCGCCGCATGAAGTCGAGAAGCAATACCGAATCCGCGCCTCCCGAGACCGCAACGCCCACGCGCTCGCCCGGCCGGAACAGCTTTTCCGCTTCCCGCGCCCACCGCTCGTAAACCTCGCTCTGCGCGCGCATGGATGCCCTCGCAGGTTTATCTTAGCACCGGCGGGCGCTCGGCGAGCGCAAAGCGACGGCGAAGCGCTGCGCCTTGCCGCGCGGTCGCCGTCGCTTTCAAATCGCGGAGCGTTACTGCTGGGCGTATTCGCCGTTCAGCAAGCGCGCAATCCGTTTTTGAATGGGAGGATGGGTCGAAAAGAGGTTTGAGAACATCTGCCTGCCGGCGAGCGGCTGGCAGATGTAGAGGTGAGCCGTGGTCGGGGCCGCTCTCATTGGAATGCGCTTCGACCACTCGTCAATCTTCCGGAGCGCGCTTGCAAGGCCTTGCGGATTGCCCGTAATGCGCGCTCCCGTTGCGTCCGCTTCGTATTCGCGCGAGCGCGAAATGGCCAGTTGAATCAGCGTTGCGGCAAGCGGGGCAAGAATCATCATCGCAAGACCGGAGAGAGCGCCGCCTTCGCGGTCGCGTCCTCCCCCTCCTCCTCCGAATCCGCCGAATAAGTCCGCAAACCACATCATTTGCGCGATCATCGTGATCGCTCCGGCAATCGTCGCCACCACGGCGCTCGTCAGAATGTCGCGGTTGCGCACGTGCCCCAATTCATGCGCCAGAACGCCCTCAATCTCCTGGTCGTCGCACAAGTCCAGGATCCCCCGGGTCACGGCCACCGATGCATGGTTCGGATTCCTCCCCGTCGCAAAGGCGTTCGGAGAATCGGTGGGGATCAGGTAAATCTTCGGCACCGGAATATTGGCCTTCGCCGCCAGCCGCTCGACAATCTGGTAGAGCCTCGGCGCATCCTCGCGCGCAATCGGCTGTGCGCCGCTCTGTTTCAGAGCGATCTTATCAGAGTAAAAGTACGCGACTATGTTCATTACGGCTGCGAGCACAAACGCCAGGATCAGGCCTTGCCTGCCGCCCCACCAGTCGCCAACCGCAAGAAACAGCCCGGTCATCCCTGCCAACAGCACCGTTGTTTTCAAATTATTCCACATAACCTTATGCTCCTTGCCGCTTTCACGTACATGCCCATTATATACTGATGCGCGGGCGCTCGTCCGGGTATCGCGCGGCCGCTTGTTTCGATGGGCGGCTATTCGTGCTCGCCTGGCGCCGACTTAAGTCGTGGCGCTCGAATTGCACGCTTGCTATATTCGTGTCCTGCCTGCGCGGGCGGGCAGATTTTTACGTGGTCTTTTTGCACAAAGGAGCGCTCGATGGCTTACGTTATTGCTGAACCCTGCATCAATACGAAAGATACCGCTTGCGTGGACGTGTGTCCTGTCGATTGCATTCATCCTCGCAAGGATGAAGCGAACTTCGCCGACGTGGCGATGCTTTATATTGATCCCGCGGAGTGCATTGATTGCGGCGCCTGTGTTCCGGTCTGTCCTGTTTCCGCCATCTTCCCCGTGGATGACCTGCCGGAAAAGTGGAAGAGCTTTACGGAAACGAATGCCGCCTATTTCCCCGCGAAGTGAATCGGCCACGGGAGCTTGCCTCGCGCCGGAGCCTTTCGGGCGGCGCTGCGATTCCGCCGTCAATTCATTCTCCGAAAGGGCGGCGTTTTGCCGTTTTATTCGAGCGCTGCCTGCTTTTCAACGCGGCCGAGCTCCTGCTCGCCCTCTGAGGAGCGAAACTGCGGAGCGATCCGGGCTGCTTTCCGCAGGTTGAGCCATGCCGAAAGACGTTTCGGGCGGCGTATGGCCGGTTTTTTTCGAGGATAATGTGGAGTTTTTGGTTGAATCTTCGAAAGAGGGCTCGTAGAATTTGGCCTAATGCAATTTCGACGCTCAACTAGGCACGCCGTCGGAAAATCCGGGGCTCTGACTTCGAAGCTCTCGCTCCTGACCATCCTTATTTCTGTTTTAGCGCTTCTGGCCATGGCCGGCTGCTCCCACCGGACGACCCGGGTCTATGTTCCTCCGGCCCCGGCTGCAACGCCGCAACCGTCCCAGACGGCGACCCCGCAGCAGCCCTCGCAGCAGCCTGCAAGCGCCGCAGTGGCGAAGCCGGAGGCGAGTGATGCGATCGGCCAGCTCATCACCAAGGCCGATGCTTTTTACCAGGACGGGATGCAACAATATCAGGCGGGGAATCTCGCCCATGCCCGCACGGATTTCGACCAGGCCCTCGGTGTTTTGCTCGGATCGAAATATGATATCGAGGTGCACCGCCGTCTCGACAACGAGTTTGAAAAGCTGGTTCAAAACACCTACAGCCTCGAAGTTGCAAGCCTCAATCAGGGGAATGTCCTGAGCGAGCGGCCTTACGCTCCGCCCCCCATTCAATCCCTTCGCAACCTTACTTTCCGCGTGAATCCGGCCATTCGCGCGCGCGTCCGGAATGAAATGAAGACAGTTCACTCCGACATCCCTTTAGTTTCGAATGATGCTGTGGACGCCGTCATTTCCTATCTCCAGACCGGCGGCCGCGACTATATGACCAAAGTTCTCAGGCGGATCGGCAAGTATCGGCCGATGATTTCCAGGATTTTGCGGCAACACGGCCTGCCCCAGGACCTGATTTACCTTCCCGCCATCGAAAGCGGGTTCAATCCTTTCGCCGTTTCGGACGCGCGATGCGTCGGCCTTTGGCAGTTTGCCCTCGGAACCGGCCGGCTTTACGGCCTGGAGCGCACCCGCTGGGTGGATGAACGCAGCGATCCGGTGATGGCCACCGAAGCCGCTGCCGCGTACCTCAAAAGCCTCTATCAGGAATTCGGGGATTGGTATCTGGCGCTCGCTGCTTACGATACCGGCGATCTGAACGTGCAGCGCGCGATTGAACGCACCGGCTACGCCAACTATTGGAAATTGCGGTCGCTCCACGCCCTGCTGCCGGAAACCCAGAATTACGTTCCCATTTTTCTCGCTACCGCCATCATCGCCAAGGACCCCCAAGCTTACGGCTTCGACGTTCAGCCCGACCCGCCACTCACGGAAGACCACGTCAAGATCGGCGCGACCACTGATTTGCGCCTCGTTGCGGAAATCATCGGCTCGACGCCCCAAGAGCTGCTCCAGCTCAATCCTTCGCTTCTGCGCTGGACGACTCCCGCCGACGATCCCAACTTCGTTCTCAACCTTCCCAAAGGTACGGCGCAGAAATTCGAGCAAGGCATCGCCCTGATCCCGCGCCGCGACCGCATCTGGTGGCGCGTCCACACCGTCGCTCCTGGCGAAACGCTCGCGAGCATCGCGCGAGCCAATCATCTTTCCGAGTCGGCGCTCGCCCGCTCGAACCACGTCGGGCACGGCGACCCGCTTACCGCTGGTGAAGAGGTCGTTCTGCCCTTTCCTCCCGGCCATTATTGGGCGCTCTCGCGCTGGGGCGGCGCGGGACTGCGCCGGCCTCTTTGGTATCGCATTCGTCCCGGCGACTCGCTCGGCTTGATTGCCGACCGCTTCAATCTGACCGTTTACCAGATTCGCCGCTGGAACGATCTCCACAGCACGCGCATCATCGCGGGCCATTTACTGCGCCTCTATACGCCTCTTCGCGACCCTGCGCGCGGCCACTACCAGCGCGTTCACCTGCGCCCCGGACTCCACTTCTATCGCGTCCGTGCGGGCGATAACCTCGATGCCATCGCTGCGCGCTTCGGCGTCAAGGTTGCCGATCTTCGCAGATGGAACGATCTGCATAGCAACCTCATCGTCGCCGGCCACACCCTAAAAATTTACGTCCGATAGTCGGGCATGCACCATCCCTCTTGACAGGACATGATTTGTGGTTTACATCTGCCCCACAGGGCTGGCGGAGCGGGAATCGCGAATCGAGCGTGGCCAGCCGCTGAACATTGACGACGGGGTTTTTCCCCGGAGGAGGAGTTATGTCGTTTGATGATGAAAGGGAGCCCGGTGACGAGATGGAGGATATGGGTGACGAACTCTCCTCCGACTACGAGGAAGAAGAAGGCGGCGTGAGCGAAGAGAGCGAAGGCCTGGAAGAGGAGATTTCATACGAATCGGAAGAGACGCAAGTGATCGCGCCACTGGCGCCGGCTCCGGCCGCGACGCCGGCTCCCACGGCTCGCAAAGCGCCTTCGAAGGCGCGGACTCGGACGGCGAAAGCGAAGCCGAAAAAGCCCGCGAAGAAAGCCATGAAGCCTCGCGCCAAGGCCGCAAAAAAAGCAAAGGCGAAGCCCAAGCGCCGCCCCAAAGCGCGCGGCCGGCGACGCTGAACATCCCGGCCGGATGGCGCGGCCGGGAATCAGCCATTCGCGTCAAAGGCGTGAGACTTCCCGCCGTGAGTGAGCCTTGATGGCCCGAGCCGGGATTGACACCTCTCGAAACAGGCGGGCGAGCGCGGCCAAAACCGGAGATGGGTCCGCCCCCGCGCCCTCGAGTGAAGTTAGGCGCGTCGTCGCCGTCGAATACGTCCGCCGGATGCGTGGCGCTTCCCAACCCTTCCTGCTGCGTTGCGACGACGGCGGACTTTACGTCGTCAAGTTTCGCAACAATCCTCAGCACGTCCGCATTCTCGCGAACGAGCTGCTCGCGGCCTCGCTTGCGCGCCTCATCGGCTTGCCTGCGCCCTTGCCGGCGATTGTGGAGGTGCCCGCAGAGATGCTCGAAAAGAGCGCAAAACTTGAGTTCCAAATCGGCTCGCGCAATGAGCCGTGCCTGCCCGGCGCCCAGTTCGGCTCGCGGTATCCGGCGGGGTCGGAAGCGCTGCGGGTGGTAGATTTTCTGCCCGACCGCCTGCTGCGCCGAGTGCCTTCGGTGGAATCGCTCTTTATCGGCGCTTACGTTTTTGATAAATGGACTTGCAATTGCGACGGCCGGCAGGTGATCTTTTTCCGTTCGGACGAGCGTGAAGACCGCGCCTATTCCGCGGCGCTCATTGACCATGGCTTCTGCTTCAACGACGGCGAATGGAATTTTCCCGACAGCCCCATTCGCAGCTTTTACCCGCGCCGGATTGTGTATGAGTCCGTCCGCGGCCTGCGGTCCTTTGAACCCTACCTCTCGCGCGTCGAAAATCTCGAAGCGCGTGAGATCAAGGAGTGCGTCGAAGCCATTCCCGGCGAATGGTGCGGCGACGCGCCCGATGAAGCGGCGCACCTCGGCGAACGCCTTGTCGAGCGCCGCCGGCGCCTGCGCCAGATGATCATTGAGGCGAGAGACAGCGCCCTTCGCCCGTTCCCCAATTGGGAATGAGCGCCGGGCTGCACTTGGGAGCGCATTCGAAGACGGTTTGAACGCTCATGCCCGCGAAGCCTGATTTGAAAGAATGTTCGCTTTACGTCGTACACTACGTTCCGGACCTGGTGCGCGGCGAATCCTTGAATATCGGCCTGCTCTTGCACAGCCCGGAGCAGCAATATCTCGGCTGCCTGTTTTCCGACGATTTTCGCCGCATCAAGCGGCTCGATCCTCACGCCGACCTCGAGCTTTTGCGCGAGCTTCAACAGGATTTTGAGCAGCAGATTGATCTGCACGCCGCGAATCTCGATGAGTACGTTCGGGAGATGCGCGAGACGCTTTCGAATCTCATTCAGCTTGATGCTCCACGCGTCTGCTATTTGCGCGACCCGCAGACCGAGCTGGCGAACCTCTTCGAGCGTTACGTGGGGGCGCGGCTTGGGGGTCCTCCGCCCGAAGATACTCGCCCTCGCATCAAGCAGCGGCTGACGACGGCGCTCGTTCAGGCGGGCGTCTGGGAACGGCTTGAAAAGCGGATTCCTGCCGGGCGGTGGACCCATCCGGGCGATCCCTTTGCCTTCGATTACGGCTATCGTCCCGTGGCCATCGGCGGCGCGCCGAACGGCCACATCAAGCTGATTCACGCGCTTTCCCTCAAGCGGGACGCGGACCTCGCGAAAGTGCTCGTTTACACGCTCGACCACGTTCGGCGCAGTGAGCGGGCGGAATTGACGGCCGTTGTCGAGCGCGCACCCTCGGCGCAGGATGACCCCGGCGCGGTTTCCAAGCGCATTCTCGCCGAAGGCGGCATCACGATTTGTCCGCTCGCTCAGGTGGGCGAGTTTGCCGCATCCATACGCCACGAACTCGTAATGTAAGCCGGCTCGCTTGCGCTGAGCCTTTTCGAGTCAATGCCGCTTGGAATAATACATCGCAGTATGATACAATGACTTTCGTCGGGACAGCGCCTGGAAGGCGCCGCACCCCAGGGGCGGGCAAATGGGCAATAGCAAAAATACGGTTGCGGGCTGGAAGGATTCCCTTCGGGGGGTCGAGGCCGCCGTAGCAGGGTTCAAACCGACGGCGTCCGCCGCGCTCACAAGGCGGCAGGCCTGGTTTCGCTATCAGCTTCGCCAATTTCTCCATTTCAGCGAGAAAGCCGCGCGGGCCGCAGGATTGACGCGGCAGCAGCACCAGCTCCTGCTTGGCGTTGCCGGCTTTACGGACCGCGGCTGGGCGACCATTTCAGAACTCGCGGAATTCCTTCAGGAACGTCACAACGCGGTGGTCGGCCTTGTACAGCGGGCGGCGCGCCGCGGATGGATCAGGAAGCGCGAGATCGCACGCGACCGGCGACTGGTGCGCGTCGAATTGACGCCGAAAGGCAGGACGATCCTGGCGAGGCTCACCCGGCTCCATCGCGACGAACTTGTAAGGTTCGAGGCGCGCCTCGCCGATTTCACCGCCGGGCGTGACAGCAAAATCAAAGAAGCCAATTGACCATTGATCTGGTTCCGAATGAGCCGACCCCCGAAAGCCGGTTTATTGGATCATCCTCAAGTCCGCAAGTATGCGCGCTTGTTTCGGCGCGATTTCTCGAAAGCTTATTCTCGGGATCTCTTAAAGTGGCTCATCATCGGACCGATGATCGGAATCGCCACGGGTGTCGTCACAACGTTGCTCGTCGAGATTATCCTCGTGTGGCTTTGGCCACGCTTGCTCCGGTGGGATTTGGCGCACGTCGCATGGATCATTCCATTGACAACCCTCGGGTTCGTCATCGCCGGGGTTCTCATGCAGCGCTTCACACCCGACCCCAACGAGCACTCGACCGAAGAGATCATCCGCTCCTATCACGAACGCTCGGGCAAGGTGGAAATGAAGCCCTACGTGCCGAAGCTTCTCGCGGCGATCGCGACCGTGGGTTTCGGCGGCAGCGCGGCGCTCGAAGGCCCGAGCATCTATGGAGGCGGCGCACTCGGCTCGTGGCTCTGGACGCGGCTGCGGCGGCTTCGCCTGGATGCCCGCGACCGGCGAATCATGCTCATCAGCGGCGCGGCCGCCGGCATGGGAGCAGTGTTCCGCGCGCCGCTCACAGGGCTCGTCTTCGCGCTCGAAATGCCTTATAAGGATGACTTGGCGCATGAAGCGCTCCTGCCCTCTTTGATCGCCTCCGTCATCTCATACGCCACGCTGGTTTCTTTCGTGGGCCCGAAGCCGCTCTTTTACTTCACCGGCGTGCACGCCTTTTCCCGGAGCGACTTGCTCTGGTCCGCGCTGCTCGGTCTGCTGATCGGCCTCGGAGTCATGCTCTTCGATTTGACGTATCGGCGTATTCGATTATGGGCGATCCGGATCGCGAAGCCTCACTGGATCAAAATGGCCGTGGGAGGAGCGCTAACGGGCCTGTGCGGGGTGATTTTCATTTGGCTGTTTCCCGGGCAGCTTGTCCCCCTTGGACCGAATTATGAAGCGGCTCCCCTCATTCTCACGCAACATCACAGCACTGCCGAGCTTCTGGTTTTCGGATTTCTGAAACTGGCCGCAACGATCTTTTCGCTAGGGGTTGGAGGCGTGAGCGCGATGTTCGTGCCTCTTTATATCACCGGCGGAAGTTTCGGCGTAGCCTTCGCCCAGGCAGTCGTCCACAGCCCGACGATTGATTTGTTCGCGGCGGTCGGAATGGCTTCGTTCATCGCCGCGGGGTATAAAACGCCGCTCGCGGCGGTCATTTTTGTGGCGGAAGCGGCAGGCGGCCATACCTACATCATTCCCACATTGATTGGCGCCGCAGTCGCCTACGCGGTGTCGGGTGAGGCTTCCGTCTCGGGCGATCAGCGCCTGCAGGAACGCGGCGAACCCGTCGAGCGGCCCGTACAAAGCGGAGACTTGATCCAATCCGAAGGGTAGCGCCTCCGCCGATTCACCCTTTGGGAAACGGGAGTGAGGTCCAGGAAGCGAAAGCAGGAGGAAGGATGCGGCGGCCGGTCTTTCAAGATGCAACGGTCGCCGCACCCGGACGCCGCGGGTTATCTGACTTCGCGGTAGCTTTCGGCGCCAGCGCCGCAGTCAGGGCACTCAGCTTCGGAAGTCTCCGAAGTGTACCCGCAGACGGTGCAGACGTAGTACGTCACCTTCGAGTCGCGCAAGGAATTGAGATTCACCATCGCGTCGTGGAAGAGGACGAAAAGTTGCGCATCGCCTTCCTTCGCGAACTTGAATTCCTTGACGGCATCCGGAATTTGTTCCTTTTCCGCCTGCTTGATGAACTTCGGGTAAAGGATATCCCGGGTGTAAGCGGCATCGAGGTTGGCCGCCGCCTCGAGATTCCGATAGGTGCTTCGCACGCGCGCCTGTTTCGTGATTCCGGCCTGGACTTTGCCGCCTAAAGCGCCAATCACGCGTTTATAGGCTTTTGCATGCACTTCTTCAGAAAGGGCGGCGGCCCGGAACAGGCTGGCCGCGCCGGTGTATCCTTCTTTATCCGCCTGCTGAGCGTAGGCCGTGAACGCGGCCCGGTTGTTATTTGTCTCAACATAGGCGCGTTGCAAATCCCGCAGGGTCTTGCCTGATTGACCCTGGGAGGCGAGCGAAGCCGCTCCGGTTGCCAGAATTGCTCCGGCAAGAAGGAGAACGCTCGGAATCCCAAGACGATTGAAATGCGCTTTCATTTGTACGCCTCCTTTTCCTCCCCTCGGGGAGGACCAGCGGACGTACCGCGTGCTTCCGGATTGCAGCCACGCCGCTCCACATCTATACTTCGCCCCAACGGGTTGGCGCGCTGTGATGGCGAAACCTGCGGATTGTGATTTGGGTCACACGCCGGGCGATCAGATTGGAAGAGGCGGCATGACGGCGCGAGGGAAAAGATCAAACCCGCAGAGCCGGGTTCCGCTTGCGCACTGCCGGGCGTACAGATAACAATAGGAAATGGTGGGACTTTTCGGACCCAAAAAGGTCAAGCAGATTCGCGCGGCCAAGCGCCTTCAGGGGATGGCGCGCATGCCGGGGGATAAATCCATTTCGCACCGGTACGCGATGCTTGCGGCGATTGCTGAAGCGCGGAGCGAAATCCATTACTTTGCGACCAGCGCCGATTGCGCGAGCACTCTCGCCTGTCTCGAAAAGCTCGGCGGGAAGATTGAACGGAAGGACTCGCTCGTGACGGTCGAGGGCGCAGGCGCGAGCGGGCTCCGCGCGCCGCACACGAGACTCGACGCAGGGAACTCCGGCTCGACGATGCGGATGCTCGCCGGCATTCTCGCGGGCCAGCCGTTTCATTCGGCGATTGGGGGCGACGCTTCACTTTCGCGGCGGCCCATGCGGCGCATCATCGAGCCGCTGACGCGCATGGGTGCGCGCATCGAGGCGTCGCCGGGCGGCCTGCCGCCGCTCGAAATCGAAGGCGGCCGGCTCAAGCCTATTCGCTACGAGTTGCCCGTTGCAAGCGCGCAAGTCAAATCGGCGGTGCTTTTGGCAGGGCTATTTGCAGAAGGCGAAACGCAGGTCATTGAACCTGCCCGCACACGCGACCACACGGAAATCGCTCTCGAGCACATGGGTGCGGAGATCACTCGCGAGGGGAATACGATCGCCCTGCGGGGACCGGCGCGGCTCCAGGGCGGCAAACTGTTCGTTCCGGGCGACATTTCTTCAGCGGCGTTTTTCCTTTGCGCTGCGCTGCTGGTTCCCGAATCGAACCTGATGATTCAAAATGTGGGTTTGAATCCGACGCGCACGGCGATTCTCGACGTTCTCGCGGGAATGGGCGGACAGATCCACATCTCAAATCTCGAATCGCTGAACGGCGAGCTCGTCGGCGACTTGCACGCAGAGTCGAGCCCGCTCAAGGGCGGAGAAATTCCCCGGGCGTTCGTCCCTCAACTGATTGACGAGCTGCCGGTGCTTTCAGTTTTGGGCACGCAAACGGAGGAAGGGGTTTGGTTCCACGGCGCCGAAGAGCTTCGCGTGAAGGAAAGCGACCGGATCGCCGCCATCGCGGGGAATCTGCGCCGCATGGGAGCGGACGTCGAAGAGTTTCCGGACGGCTTGCGAGTGGGCGGGCGGCAGGCATTACGCGGCGCGGAAATTGACCCGCAAGGCGATCATCGCATTGCCATGGCCTTTGCGGTCGCGGGCCTGGTGGCCAGCGGCGTCACGGCGATTGGCGACTTCGAATGCGCCCGCATTTCCTTTCCGAGCTTTTTCGAGGACCTCGAACGGCTTATTGCTTAGCCGATGATTCTGAGGTTTCATGGTTTGCGAAGGCGATTGACCGGGATCATGGCTTGACCCGGGGGCTGGTACTTTCGTACTATTCCATGGTCCATAGAAAACGGATAGACTGGTTTTTCTCTGAGGCTTGGGGGCTCGGATGCCTCAGGAATTCATGGGCGAGTTCGGAAGGCAGGTACTGCGAGTATGGTGCTAGGAGATGCAAGCACGAGGGTGGTTGCGCTGGGCCTCGCTTTTTTCTTCCCGCTGTCGATCATCGTCTGGATGGTCGTGGACTACCTCCATCAAGGCGTTGCAGAAGTTGAGTTGCGCGCCTCCCAGAGCGGATCTGCAACCGATCCAACCAAATAGGCCGAGCTCGACAGAGGCGCCCGCCCGGGCGAGTTTGCTGCCGTGCTGCTTTGCTGCGACGAAGAGCCCGTATACTGAGACAATCGAATCGTCCCGTAAGTTGTGCGCAGGCGAATGGTCGGGCCGTTCGCTCCAATGCCGCCTGAAATCGAAGGCCGGCCGCCTCCTTTCGACAAATGCAGGCCTGGCGCTGAAAAGCTGCTATAGACGTCTCCGCCACGAGCTACCGCGTCAATCTGGAAGGCTGCGGATGCCGGCAAATCCAATTCGATATCTCCTTTTTTAAGATCAACCTCAATGGGATGTTTGAGCGGCGCAGCGGGTCGAAGCTGGACGTCGCCATTCGCGTCCGTGATGTGCGCGTCGTAATCGAAGTTCGCGAGGCGAATGTCTTTCTGTCGGGTCGTGAGGTTGAACGGGCCGCCCACGCCATCGGCATCGAGCGAACCTATATCCATGTTGAGGTGGCCGGAAATCTTCTCGACCGTCAGATCGGTGCGCGATGAAGTGAAGCGAAGTGTCTGCGACACGTTTTGGAATTGCATCGCGCCTGAAAAATCGCCTTCAATGGTGACGGAACCGGTCACGCCGGAGACTTGCACGTCTTCGCCGCGCCCCTCGAGGTGAATGTCGCCGGTCATGCTGCTCACCACCGTGGACCCGCCGGACTTATCGATCTGCAATCGGCCACTGGCGTTCATCACATGCACATCCCCGTGCTTGTCGGTGAGCCGAGCGGAGCCGCTCAAGCCGTCCAGGAGGATATCGCCCTGGCCGGCGGTGAGGTCGGCGGAGGTTTCGGCCGGAGCGTGAAGCACAATATCCAGACGGATGTTTGAGCCGCCGCGGGGCAATTGGCTGAGGTTCGATTGGAGCGTATAAGCGCCGCCTTGGTGAGAAAAGGAAAGCTGAATTTGCCTTGCGAGCTCGTCGGCGGACTGGCGGTCGTTCGCGGTTACGGTCTCTTTGATGGAGGCGGAAAGCTCCGGCGCGCTTGAAGCGTGCACCTCGATATCACCCCAGGGATCGACGACAACCAGATGGTCCGGCGCGGTGACCGGTTGCGAAAGAGTCTGGGAATAGGTGTAAGAATTCATGAAAAGCTCGCCCATGCCGCGTCCCATCGGCCCCCAGCGTCCCCATGGATGGAGCACGATCGCCGAGACCAGAGATCCGAAGATGAGGATGAGCACGAGGAGAACGACTTCACTCGCCGTAAAAACAGGCGGAGGCGTCCCGGGTCGCGGCGTGAGGTGCTCGATCAGCTTGGAAATACCCCAGATGATAATCAACGCAGGCCAGTACTTGGCGATGATCTCCCACGGGTGGACGGCTGGATTGAATTGTTGGTAGAGAAACAGCACGCCCACCGAAATCAGAATCAACGGCCAGAAAATGGATCGGCGACGATAGCTATCCATGGTTCGCCTCGAATTGCCAATTGGCCTGAAAAGCCCCATGCCGTTTCGACCGGCATGCATCAACGGCAATTATTCGCTTACTTGCCTTGCTTCACTCTCTGAAGCTCCTCTTCAAGCTCGCGCATCCTTCGTGCATGTTCCCTTTCCTCGGGCTCGAGTTTACACACCGTGTCGGCCTCACTGTCGTGGAGGCGCGCCATCACAACGATCCCCACAATCAGGACCACAGCGAGGAAAACCCCGAGGGGAATAATGAACGGTGAATTCATGGCCTCGCTCTTTTCCGCGGCACGGGGCGTCTCGCCTGCGCGGCAACCGTCAGGCGACCTTCTGGCCCGCCTGCTGCGCCTTCGTTTTCTCGATTTCCAGGTCAAGCTCTTTCATGTGCCGCTCGTGCTCCATCTCACGGATGCGCAATTCCTGGTGGATTTTGAGCTCGTGCTCACGAGTTTTCCCCCAGACGCCGACGGCAACGACGGCGATAATCATGATCCACACGCCCATCGAAGACAAAAAATGAAAAATTGACATTGTCGAACCTCCTTGATTTATTGGCGATTGATGAGAGCCCTCAGCCATCAGGTCTCGGCTTTCAGCGCTAACACCCTCGGCCCTTTGCTGAGAGCTGACCGCTGAAAGCTCTCAATCGCAAATCGCCAATCAGAAATCCCAAATCCTCAGTGGCTGCCTCCCGCTTTCGTTTTCTCAAGCTCGATCTTGGCCTTTTCGATCTCCATCTGCTTCAGTTGGCGCTCGTGCTCCATTTCACGCATTCGCAGATCGCGGTGGGCTTCCAGCTCTTTTTCCCGCGTCTTGCGATAGGACCAGATTGCGACGATGACAATCACCATCGCAAACGCCCCCAACGGAATAATGAAAGGATTTTGTAACCAATCCATGCGCGTTCACCTCCTCCAGATATTCGCTCCCTGAATGGTTAATCCTCATTTTCGGCCTTTCCTATTGTACTGCGTGCTGCCGCTCTCCATGCCGCACGAGCAGCCAAATTCCAACGCCAATGAGGATGAACGGGCTCAGCGGAATCAGCAGACCCAGGCCGATGCCCAGAAGCGCTCCGCCGAGGCCGAACAGAATTCCCAGCGCGCCGGTCATCAATCCAAAAACCAGCGCGCACATCCCTATCGCCAAACCGAAGATTAGTCTGAACATCTTAGCCCTCCGAAGAATTCGGCTTCCGGGAATTGCCAACCCTCCCCGCGATTCCGCCTACAGGCTCATTCCGCCGCCCGTTTTGGAATCCTGAGCGCCCGCGCCGGGAGGATTCGCCGGCGGCTGCTGCGGTGACGCGACAATATGGCTGGTGCGCTTCTGCAGGATCAGAATCCCCAAGACGATCAAGAGCACCGGCCAGAACTTGGAAGCTTCTCTGAATACCGGGATGCCGAGATTATCGAGCATAAAGAGCGTTCCCAGAACGATGAGAAGGCCCGCGGCAACCGGACCGGTCATTTTGAAATCGCCCAGGCCGAACCATTCCTGCGGCTGCTGTCCGAGCTGCTTCGCGCGCGCCGTCTGATAGGAATCGAAGACCATGTAAAAATAGAAGGCCGCCGAAGCGAAACCAAAAATGGTGCTCAAAGGGTCGGCGACGCGATTGCTGATTGCGATCAGCGAACCGAAGAGCAGAACCTGAATGAACCCTTTCATGATCTGCCCGTTGTAAATCGCTCCCACGCCGGGGATGAATCCCAGGGCGAGCGCGACGCCGGGGCTGGGCGCTCCGGGAACGCCAAAAGCCGGCGGAATACCAGTCGAGGAGCGTAAGCGAGCTGCCAGGCAAGCCTCACAGTAAACGGCTCCGCTGACCGTGCGCTTGCAGTCCGCACAGAGCGCGCGGCCGCACTGTCCGCAATAGGCAACCGAATCAACGAGTGGATGGTTTGAGCATTTCATGGTTATGGCTTCCTCGCGGACGCCGCCAGGCGGTCTATTTTGGAAGTCCCAATCCAGGCCATTTGGGAATCTCGCGCAACACCCTTGTCGCTGGCGCCGCCCGCGGGCCGAGCCGGCTCGGAAGCGGGCTTCCGCGCATTCGAGGGCCGCAATTGGCTCAGCCGCGACTCGATCTCGTAAACCACGCGAAGATCGTAGTAGAACCTTTCAGCGCGCGCGGCAAGCAGGTGACCCGCCTGGTTAGCGCGGTAAAACCAGGTTCCTGGATTCAAATCGCTCAAGCGGAGTTTGCGCACGTTTAATCCTGAGGCATTGATGAGGATGGAGATCGAAAAGACCGCCATCGCCACCGTATAGGCAACGCGCAGTTGGAAGACCGGCCGCAGAAACGCCTGCAGGCGCTCGCTGAACGCCGGGCGGCTCTCGCCGATAGTGGCGCGAAGAATGTTCGGGACCATCCACGGCGGCGGTTCAAGCGCTTCGGCTGTGTGGCACAAATCGAGCGCCTCGCGCAGGCTTCCCATGAGGCCCCTGCACTCTTCGCAAGCGTCCAGGTGCTTTTCCATCTGCGCCCGGGCCGCCGCATCAAGCTGGCCTTCCAGGTAATCGCTCGCGAGATGTTCGATCTCGAGGTGCGTCATTGCGCTTCCTTCAACCCTCACTCATCCATACGCTTTATGAGGCGCGCAAGTTCCAGGCGCCCGCGGTTGATTCGGGACTTCACGGTGCCCTGCGGGACACTTAAAACCTGCGCAATTTCAGCGTAATCCAAGTCCTGCAAATCCCTGAGGATAACGGCCTCGCGCAACTCCGGCGACAGATGTTCGAGCGCCGCCTGGAGAGCCTCATGGCGTTCGCGGTGTTCCAGGCGCTCGATGGGATGCTCGCCCCTGGCAGGCTTTTCTTCGATCCGCACGCTCGTCTCTTCGAGTGAAGATGTGACGCGGTCTTTCTTCGTGCGGCGGTAATGGTCCACCAGGTGGTTGCGCGCCACGCGGTTCAGCCAGGTCGAAAAACTCCCTTGCGCAGGGTCGAACGACTTCAGCGTCTGGAAGATTTTGATGAACACTTCCTGCGTCAGATCGTCCGCGTCCTCGCGCCGGCCGGTGAAACGGTAGCACAGGTTGTAGATTTTCCGGCTGTGCAGATGAAGCAGATTCTCCCAGGCCAGGTTGTCGCCGGTGAGGCATTGCTTCACCAGTTCGTGGTCTTGCTCCACGCACGGTCTCCTCGCTCAAGCTCGCGAGCCCGGAGAATGGACGCGAGTCGCACGACGCGCGGCTCTCTCGACTAAAGCTCGTCGGGCATTTTACCAGAGCCGAAGGGGATTTTGCCGTGATTGCAAGCCCGGGGCCGTCCGCGCTTTCATTTCGCCGGCGCGAGCGGAGGAAGCAGCATATAGCCGGGGCGGGTTTCATCATGTTGCAGATATTCGCGGTACGCCGGCGTCGAAGGCCGATGGTCTCCGGAAGGCGGCGGGTATCCGGTCATGCTGAGGAAAGGCATGGGACCGACGGTGCGGGAGTCGGCGGTGTTCGGCTCGCCATCCTTCGCGTAGCCCACGAGATCGAGGAAAAAGTCGCGCTTCCAGCCGGGCTTGAGCGGAGGCAGCCGGCGTGCGTCGAACTGGAGAGTGATATCGTCTCCGGGCGCGAGCACCACGAGCCGGTTGTCGGCGTGGCCGAGCAGATTCGCCACATCTCCGTACCGCGTGTAATTACCCTTCAGAGGATTCCACGGAGGCTCTTTCATCAGCTTCGCATATTCGAAGAAATCCGGCTTGCGATTATCGGGATCGGTCACCGGAGTTGAGAATCCGCGATAGTGCAAGCGGGCGGCCGCCAGAGGCACGGTGATGGGCGCGGGAACGGACGCTTCGCGCGTGGTGAAGAAGATGCGGTCCCAATACACCGCGAGATTTGTCACAATCCGGATATGATGATCGGAAGTCAGGAATTTTCCGGTCAAATCAACGCGCATCGTGCGGTTCGTTCCGCTCGGCAGGCCCATATCCGGGATGACGGTTTCCCACTTGCCCGCGGTATTGCGCACCTGGAGATAGGGCATAATCATTTTCAGCCTGGGGTCCGCCATCAGCGCGCGCGAAGCATTCGAATCCGTCCAGAAGACCCAGCCCGTCAGATAAAGGGCAACGGGATCTGAATTACGGAAGCGGCCCAGATTGAGCGTCAACGCGTGGAGCCTCGCAAGGCCGAGGATGCGGTTCAAGCGGAAATCCGTCGGAAAACGGCCGTCCACGGCGAGCAGGTCGGGCAGGACATTATGCCCGCGATCGTCAACGGCGGAGACGGGGAAACGCTTCCGAACCACAGCGTAAATTTTGGGATGCACGGGGTTCGAGGAATAAATCTCATTCGAATAGAGCGATTCGCCCGCGGGATGATCCACTGCGAGCAGGCGCGCGCGATCCACAAAATCCACTTCGCGCATTTCTGAGGTGAGCTGGAAAGTGTAAAACCCGTTTTGCGGTTTGGGATGGCTGCCGAGACGGACGTATTCTTCGGGATTGGCGCGCGCCCAGGTCCCGTCCGGCTGAAGTTCACCGAGCGGTGAAGCGCCGAGCACGTCGGTGAAGTAGACATACTGTTTCCCGTTCCAAACGTAGAGGAACGGGCAAGAGCTTGCCAGCCGCTCGGACTCTCGAACGTTCAAGACCGTGTCCGTCTTGACGTTCACGGAATTTTCCACGATGCCGTTCGGCCACGTCACGCGGACGACGTCGAGCTGCGAAAGGCCGTCGGTGTAGATGCGCAGCGGCGACCTGCGGGCGACGACTTTATCGTAGAAATTTCCCGCCTTGACTTCGACGACGTCGCCCACGCCCTCGTAATTGCTCTTTTCTCCGGTGAGTTTTACTTCGAGCCAGTGCGGCGCCGGGCCGGCGCGCTTCCAGGCGATCAACTGCCCTTTTTCGGTCACGCCGGCCAGATCCACGCCCGCTTGGCGTGAAAACCAGGTCGGATGGAGCGCGGCGATCCGGACGCCCAAAGCGAGGGGCAGCGTGATCGGCAGCTCTTTGAAATGGCCCGCGAGATCCGCAATAAATCGCCAGCGACCGGAAGAGTCCTGGAGCAACAAGCCCGGAAAGCCGTCGCCTTCGAGGTCGGCAATCGTTCCGCGAAACGCCAGCGGCCCGCGCGGCGGCTTGACAGCCGGCAGACCGGCGTAAGGGGTGAAATGAGCGTGGCCGTCATTGCGAAGGACGGTGTAACCGGAAGCCGTCCAGAGCGCGAGATCAAAATTCCCGTTGTGGTCGAAATCCGCAACCCCTCCGCCGGCGGCCGTGGCGCTTGAAAACACCGGTCCTGCAGCCGCGGACGCATTCCTGAAGCGGTCGCCGCCTTCGTTGAGATAGAGCAGCGGCGGGCCGTCGTCCCTGAAAAACACCAGGTCCAGATAACCGTTGTTATCGAAGTCGGCGAAAGCTGCGCCGCGCATTCGGCCGATAGCGCCGCCGAGCCCTGACGCACTGGTGATATCGGTAAACGACCCGTCACCGTCGTTGCGATAGAAGTGCGGGGCGACGCCCGGGAAATCGGCGGGAAAATTGAAGCTCGCGTTTTTCGGCGCGTGAGAGAAGTTGGTGTAGCCGGTGACCAGGAGGTCAAGAAAGCCGTCGTTGTCCGCGTCGAAAAGGATGGCGCGAGTATCAAGCTCGCCGAAGTCGGCTCTGGGCAGCGCAAGGCCCGATTTGGCCGTCACATCCGTGAACGTTCCGTTGCCGTTATTCCTGTAAAGATGCACGCCGCCGAGGCCGACGACGAAGAGGCTCGGGTGGCCGCTGTTATTGTAATCAGCGAACGTTGCGGAAACCGAGTCCGGAGGGCCGCTCACACCCGCCTGGGCCGTTACATCGGTGAAAGTTCCATCCCCATTGTTGCGGAGCAGATGATTGCTTCCCGCCGGGTTGACGATGTAGAGATCGGGCAGGCCATTCCCCAAATAATCTCCCACTGCGATGCAAGGGCCGAAGAGCGGCAAGAGCTCGCGGCGGGCGTAATCGAGGGAGTAATCCTTCGCCCGAATCGTCGCCGAACGGCCGGTTGCAAGGGCGCTGCGGGATTCTGCAAGCGATACGCCAGGAGGGACAGGGACAAAAGACAATTCTTCAGACGCCGCGTAAGCTTCCGGCATTGCGGGCGCCGTGGCGGGGACGATGATGGCGCCGTATTTACCGCTCTCAAGCGCCGTCGCTTGCACTGACAGCCCCGGCACCTTGTTGTGCACCTTCTGATGCATCGCCAGATATTTCACGGCCTCCGCCCGGTGGCCGAGGCGGATGTCGATCGTAAAGCAGTGGAACAGGGCTGCAACATAAAAGTTCTGAGCGCGCGTGAAGCCCAGATGAACCACGTGGAGGTCGGCGTTGAGAGCGGCTTCCAGCTTCGTGTTTTTTTGCGCCGGCGTCACGGCCGACTCAGCCTCGTCGAAATAAACGTCGCCCAGGTTGAACCATGAAGAAGGATCGCTCGGATTTTTTTCCGCCACTTCGCGCAGCTCGCGTTCCGCCTCCGGATAATGGAGTTCGCGCTTGTAGAGAATGCCGAGATTGAAATGGGCGGCGAGCAAGTCCGGCGCCATCTCTCGAGCGGTTGTCAACTCGCCGAGCGCGGCATTGTATTCACCCGCTTGCATCAGAGACATGCCGAGATCGAGATGATCGGTCGCAAGCGCCTTGCCGGCGCCGATGATCTTCAGGAATTCCGCCGCCGCTTTGTGGTAGTGCCCTTGTTCGTAATAGGCTTTGCCGATGTTTCGCAAAGTCTGAATCTGGGCTGAGGAAAGGACCGGATCGGAAGGGCGGGTGCTTTGCAACGCCGGACGCTGGGCCTGAGTGCGTCCGGCGTTGAAGGAAAGAAAAAGCAGACCGAGAATCGCCGCTGTCATTCGCAAATATTTTCCGCTTGCTGACATCGTGCGCGCCTGCGGCGCAAACCACCTCGCCTTTCCTTCCGCTTGCCGTCTCGCAGCCGGTAATTATATCCTTTCCTGCTTCGCGCGGGCGAGTTTTGACGGCGGGGGAGTGGAACGCAATCCGTTGGGCGAGAGGGTTGCGGCGCTCGAAACGCGCGACCGAATCAAAGGGGCGCTACAATCAGAATGGTTTTCCCATGAGCGAACCCGCAGGGGCGGTCATTCCGGAGCGGCGCCCTTTGGTGTCAATCCGAAAAACCGTCCACATGTCCATGCTGGCCTTCGCATTTCTTTTGCCGTTCCTCACCTGGGAGGAAGCGGCCGGCTGCGCGGCGCTCGCGCTCGTTTTCAACACGCTTATTCTTCCGCGCCTTGGAGTGGACTTGAGCAAAGCGGCCGTAAACTCGGCTGCCGCGAGCGCAATCGGGGAAGCGCCCGTGAGTGCGCACGGAATGTGGACGGGTATCGTGCTCTATCCCGTCTCAGTGCTCGCGCTTATTTTGCTCTTCCCGCATCATCTCGAAGTTGTCGCCGCCGCCTGGGCGATGATGGCTCTCGGCGACGCGCTGGCAGGCATCGCGGGCGAAGCCATCGCAAGTCCTGCCCTCGCGTGGAACACCCGAAAATCGTGGGTGGGTTTCGCAGCGTTCATCGCAGCGGGCACGTTCGGCGCCACCGTGCTCATCCGCTGGACGGCGCCCTGGCTTGCGCCGGAAAGGGCGCTTGCCGTCTGCGCGGCGGCCGCGGTCGTCGGCGCAATCGCCGAATCACTTCCCATCCGCCTGGACGATAATCTCACCGTTCCTCTCATCTGCGGCGCCTTCCTTTTTTGTGCGCTGCACGTGGGACGCGCTGCGCTTGCGAGCAACGAGCCCTATCTCGCAACGCGCCTGGCGGTCGCCCTAGGCGTGAATCTGATATTTGCGCTGGCGGCGCTCGCACTCAAGACGGCCAGCCGTTCGGGCGCGGCCATGGGCTTCTTTCTTGGAGTTCTGGTTTATCTCGGCTACGGCTACAAGAGTTTCGCCGTTTTGCTTGCCTTTTTCGTGCTGGGATCCGTGGTGACGCGCCTCGGCTACGCGAAGAAGGCGGCGCGCGGGATATCGGAAAAGCGCGGCGGAGCGCGTGGCTGGCGTGAGGCGGCTGCGAACCTTCTGGTCGGAGCGTTCTGCGCAGTTCTGGTCATTACGACGCATTGCGAAAAAATATTTCTCGTAGCCCTCGTCGCCGCGTTCTCCGAAGCTGCTGGCGATACCACCTCAAGCGAAATTGGACAATGGCTTTCCACCCGCGCCTATCTGATTACAAATTTCCGGCCGGTTGCCGCGGGCGAAGACGGCGGGATGACGCTTGCCGGGACGCTCGCCGGCTTCGTCTCATCGGCATTGGTCGCCGCCAGCGGTTTGGCCGTGGGGTTGGTGAGCGTCGAGGGGGCTGCCGCGGCGCTTGCGGCGGGCTTCGCGGGGAATCTTTTCGACAGCTTTCTCGGGGCCACTCTCGAACGGCGTGGATTAGTCACCAATGGCATCGTGAACTTTGCCGGAACGGGTTTTGCCGCCGCCCTCGCCGGCGTGATCGCCTTTCATCTGCATCTCTAGTGTCGCGTAGCGGAAGAAAGTGACGCATGCCGTCACCGGGCTGTCATGCTGGGCGAAGCGAGGCATCTGCTGCGCCCCCAGAGGAATAGGCAAGAGCGGATTCTTCGCTGCGCGCGAAATGACGGGTTATCGGACGTGCAACTTACTTCGGGAACGCGACAGGAGTTCGCAAGCCATTTCAGCGGCTCTCGCCCGTAGCGCGTCTCGCTCAACGATTTCTTCGGCGCAGATTGTGGTTTACAATCTTTGAAGCCAGCCGCTAGAATGCATAAGGAAGGTAGCAGCGGCTCGCCCGTGACTTCCCCTCGTCCCATGGCGGCAACGCGCGCGATATATCCCGGGTCGTTCGATCCGATTACCAACGGCCACCTCGACCTCGTGGAACGCGCCAGCAAGCTTTTCGGCCACTTGGTGGTCGCGGTGCTGACGAATTTTGAGAAGCGGCCGCTGTTTACGCCCGAAGAGCGCGTGGCAATGCTCGAGCAGGTGACGAAGGATTATCGCAACGTGTCCGTCGAAACGTTCGGCGGGCTTCTGGTGGATTACGCCGCGCAGAAGAAAGCGCAGGCCATCGTGCGCGGGATCCGGGCTTTTTCGGATTTCGAGTACGAAATGCAAATGGCATTAATGAACCGCAAACTCGCTCCCAAACTCGAAACAGTGTTCCTGATGCCGGCGGAATCCTATACGTACGTCAGCTCGCGGCTGGTGCGCGAGATTTTCTGCCACGGCGGATCGGTGAAGGGCCTCGTGCCTCAACTGGTTGAGGAGCAGCTGCGAAAGAAATTTTCAGGGAAAAATCGGAAGGGATAGGGCCATGCAATTTTCAGAACGGATTGGACGCATTTCAATCTCTTCGACCGCTGCGGTCGTTCAGAAAGCGGACCGCCTGAAGGCTGCCGGGGCAGACCTGGTTGATTTCGGCGCAGGTGAACCGGATTTCCCGACGCCGGAAAATATCAAGCGCGCAGCGGTCCGGGCGATCGAGGAAAACTTCACCAAATACACGCCGACGGGCGGCATTCGCGAATTGAAGCAGGCGATCATCGAGCGACATGCCAGAGACTTCGGCTCCGCTTATACGCCCGAGGAAAGCCTGGTCACGGTCGGCGGGAAGCAGGCGATTTTCGAAGCCGTCGCCGCGACCATCAATCAGGGCGACGAAGTCATTCTTCCTTCGCCTTACTGGGTTTCTTATCTCGATATCATCAACTACGCCGGCGGCAAAGCGGTGATCCTCGAAGCGAGCGAAGAGGAAAATTTTGCCGTTCGCGCTGAAGCCGTGGAACGGCTCATGACGCCGAAAACCCGTATGATCGTCGTCAATTCACCGGCCAATCCCACGGGCGCCGTGGCGCCGCCGGAAGAGATGGAAAAGCTTCTCGCGCTCGCGGTGCGCCGGGGAGTGCTTTTACTCTCCGACGAGTGTTATTGTCACTTTCTTTACGACGGCCTTCCGCGATTCTCGCTCGGAGCGTCGCGCAACAAGGAAAATCTGATCATCGTCGGATCGCTTTCGAAGACTTATGCGATGACGGGATGGCGGGTGGGTTTTGCGCTCGGCGCGCCGAAGCTGCTCGGCGCCCTGCTGAAGCTGCAAAGCCATTCCACTTCGAACCCGAATTCGATTGCGCAGAAAGCCGCCCTCGAAGCGCTGACGGGTCCACAGGAATCGGTTGAAGCCATGCGCGCGGAATACGAACGCCGACGCAATCGCATCGTGGCCGGGCTCCGAGCGATTCCGGGAATTCACTGCACGAATCCGGCAGGAGCGTTCTACGTCTATCCGAACGTTGGAGCGCATCTCGGCAAAGACGGAATCGGCGACGCCACACGGCTTGCGGATTTGCTCCTCGAAAAAGCCTGCGTCGCGCTCGTGCCCGGCGGCGCTTTCGGCACCGCGCAGCACGTTCGCATTTCCTATGCGGCGTCGCAGGAGCGCATTGACGAGGGACTCCGGCGAATGAAAGATTTCCTCGCGCGGCTCTAATTTTCCATGGCGAAGCTTTCCACTCCCTTGCGGCTTTCGCCCGTCTTCAAGGAGAAAATCTGGGGCCGCGAGGATCTTTCTCCGCTTTTTCCGCGCGCCGCAGAGGGCGTGCCCGCCGTCGGAAATCATCCGTCCCGGCGTGACGCCGGCGATCCTCGGCTCTACGGCGAAGCGTGGCTCACTGACGATGCGTCCGAATTCATGAACGGCCCCGTCGCCGGACGTGCGCTGGCAGAGGTCTCGGCGGAATACGGCAAAGGTCTTTGGGGCGCGGCGTGGAAAGGCAATCGCTTTCCCATCCTCGCAAAATACATTTTCACTGCGGAATGGCTCTCGATCCAGGTCCACCCCGATGATGAGCAAGCGCGCCGCTATGACCCCGGCAGCGCAGGCAAAAGCGAGATGTGGTATGTCGCCGCGGCCGAGGCGAATGCGGCGATTCTTCTCGGCCTGAAGCCAGGCGTTTCAAAGGAACAATTGCGATTCGCCTGCGCGGAGGGTTCTGCACGCAGCCTACTCCGCGAATGGAATCCGCGCGAGCAGGAAGCGCTATTCGTTCCTCCCGGCACAGTGCATGCGATCGGTCCCAGCCTCACGCTTTTTGAGACCGAGCAGAACTCGGACCTCACTTACCGCCTCGATGATTACGGACGGCCTGGACAGGATGGAAAGCCCCGCCCGCTCCACCTGGATAAGGGAATTGGCGTGACGCGCGTCGAAGCGCCCGCGCATAGAAATCTTCCCCATGCCGTTGTCCGCGAGCCTTTTGGATTGCGGCGGTATGTCCTCGCATGCCGGCATTTTGCCGTCGAGGAGTTGACGCTCGATAAAACGGGAAAATTTACGGCTGTTGAGGCGCGCGTCGAGATGCTTTCCGTCTTGCAAGGTGCGGGGCGTGTCGAGACTGCGGCAGGATGGTTCGGTTATCATCCCGGTGATACGTGGCTGATTCCTCCCGGTGATTACCGCTATCGCCTGGAACCTCGGAGCAACACGCGAATGCTGAAGGTTTACGTGCCGGACTCGACGGAAGACTGGCGCCGGACTTTGCGAAGGCGCCGGGTCAAGAAGACTCTCCTCGACCGCATCATCTTTGATTGAACGCCCATGGCTGCCCGCCGCCAAATCGCTTCGAATCCGCTCGCTCACGCCTACGCGGTCATCCTGGCGGGAGGCAGCGGCACGCGCTTCTGGCCGCTCAGCCGCCAGGCTCGCCCGAAGCAACTGCTGAGCCTGTTTGGAAAGGGAACGCTCCTCGGCCAGACCGTCGGGCGAATTCGCCCTCTCGTTCCCGTGTCGCGCATTTTTGTTTTCACTCATGAAGCGATGCGGCGGCAAGTCGAGCGGCTTTTGCCGGAAATTCCACGGCGGCAAATCATCGGCGAACCCGCGCGGTGCAACACAGCGCCGACCATCGGCCTTGCGGCTCACGAAGTTCTGAGTCGCGATTCCGATGGCATGATGATCATCTTGCCCTCCGATCAGCGTGTCGAAAAGGCCTCAGCGTTTCGTGAGGCGCTCGCCGCCGCCTGCCGATGGGCGGCGACGGAAGGACGCTCCGTGGTGATTGGCATCAAGCCGGATCGGCCGGATACGGGTTACGGGTACGTGCGTCTTGGGCGGCGCGCCGCGCGCCTCGCCGGCCAAAACGTTTTTGAGGTTGAAGAATTCACTGAGAAACCCACTCGAGCCGTTGCAAAGCGCTATCTCGCCTCCGGGCATTTTCTGTGGAATGCCGGCATTTTTGTCTGGCGAGCCTCGACGCTGCTCGATAACCTCGCCCGATTCGAGCCGCAGATGGCGAAGGTGCTTGAAGGCATCTCTCGCGCCGGTGGCGCGGCGAATTCAAAGGCGATGCGGAGCCATTTCCCGCGCCTGAAAAGAATCTCGATTGATTACGCTCTGATGGAGAGGATCGGCGGCGTCTTTGCCGTCCCTGCGGAAATCGGCTGGAGCGACTTGGGCAGTTGGGAAGTCGCCTATCGGCTGCAAAAAAAAGATGGCCAGGGTAACGTCGCGCCGAGAAACAGCATTGCCATTGACGCTCGCGGCAATCTGATTCTCTCGGATCGAAAACTCGTTGCAGCGGTCGGCGTGCGGGACATGGTGATTATTGAGACCGAGGACGCGCTGCTGGTTTGCGCGCGGGACCGCTCGCAGGATGTCGGACGAGTGGTCGAGGAAGCCGCTCGTCGCGGTTTGCGGGAAATTCTCTAAAGCCTGAGTCCGGGACGGCGGCTCTTTCAGAGAAATGGCCTCTCAGATCAAACTCGGCACCGATGGCTGGCGCGCCCTCATCGGCGAGGAATTTACTCTCGCGAATGTCGAGCGCGTCGCCGGCGCTTTTGTCGCGCATCTCCGCGACCGCCGGCGCGCCGGGCGCAAAGTGGTCATCGGTTTCGACACCCGCTTTCTTTCTCCTGAAGCGGCGGAAGCAGCGGCTGAAACAGTCCGCTCCGCGGGCATTGATGTCATTTTGGCCGACCGCCCGACGCCCACTCCCGCTTTGAGTTATGCCGTCGTGTCGAACCACGCTTCGGGCGGCATCGTCATCACCGCCAGCCACAACCCCTGCCGCTGGAATGGCGTGAAATTCAAAGCAGATTATGGCGGATCGGTATCCATTGGAATCGCCCGGGAAATTGAAAAGCGCCTCGCGCAGAAGAGCGCGAAGGCTTTGCGCCGCGCCGGGAAATCCGGCTCAATCGAGCGTCGCGATCTGGTCACGCCTTATCTCGAGAACGTCAAGCGCATGGTGGATCTCGACAGCATCCGCTCGAGCGGCCTTCGGTTCGCGCTCGATCCCATGTTTGGGGCAGGGCGTGGATGTCTCGCGCGAATCTTCAGCGAAGCTGGAATTCCTTCAATGGAAATCCACGGCGAGCACAATCCGCTTTTCCCCGGCCTCAATCCCGAACCTATCGAGCCGCACGTCGAGGCGTTGCGAAGCGCCGTGCTCGAAGGCGGATACGATGCAGGCTTTGCCACCGACGGAGACGCCGACCGCATTGGCGCGATGGACCGCAGCGGCGCGTTCGTTGATTCGCACAAAATCTTCTCGATTCTCCTCGTTCATTTGGTGGTGGATCGAAAGAAAACCGGTGAAGTCATAAAAACCTTTTCGAGCACTGATTGGATTGATCGCCTCGGCCGCCGCTATGGCCTGAAAGTTCACACGACGCGCATCGGCTTTAAATATATTTGCGCTCTCATGCTGACGCGCAACGTTCTGATGGCGGGCGAGGAAAGCGGCGGGCTTGCGATGGGAGGCCAATTGCCCGAGCGCGACGGCATCCTCAACGCCTTGCTGCTGGCCGAAGTCATGGCCGAGCGCGGCAAACTCCTCAGCGGACTTATCGAAGAAATTGCCGCGGCGGTCGGGCGGCTTGAATATAAGCGCATGGATCTTGAAATGGACCGGGCCGCGGCGCAACGAATCATCCGGGAAGTCGGGCAAAGCAAGCATTTGAAGATCGGCGGCCTCACGGCGACTACCGTCGAAATCCTCGACGGCGCCAAGCTGCGCTTTGGCGATGCCGGTTGGATTCTCTTCCGCGCCTCGGGCACTGAGAACCTGTTGCGGCTCTACGCTGAGTTCCCGGCGAAGAGCGAAGTGCGGCGGATGCTTGACGCGATGGCTGAATTCGCACGCAGCCGGAGTTGAACCGGGATGAACGAGCCGAAAGCCGAAACTGGCGCGCCGCTTCCAGGACCGCCGAACGGGCTCTCACCAATTTCCGGCCAAGCCGCGCCGGATGAAGAGCAAGCGAGAACGTATCATCGCGCGCAGCGCGTGCTGAGCGTCGTCGGATTCGTCGTAGATTTTGCCTTGCTGATGCTCCTGCTTCTGGCGGGATGGTCGGTCGGCTTTCGAGAGGCCGCCGAGCGCGTGAGCCGCCATCCAGCGCTCGCATTACTCATTTATTTGCTTCTGCTCGGCCTGCTGTTCAAAATCCCGGACCTCGTGATCGGTTTTTTGAAAGGCTACTGGCTGGAGCATCGCCACGGCCTTTCGCGAATGACATTCGGCCAATGGCTGCTCGATGAGGCGAAAGGCGCGGCCATTGGCGCGGCGATCGGCGCGCTCGGTGCGGAGGCGCTTTACGCGGCGATCCGGCTTTGGCCGCGTGATTGGTGGGTGGTCTGCGCCGCAGCCTTTTCCTTATTTTTCATTCTTCTCGCCCATCTCGCACCGGTGCTGCTCTTCCCGATATTTTTCAAATTCAAGCCGGTCGAGGACTCGGCGCTCGTCGCCCGTCTCGAAGACCTTTCCCGCCGTGCACGCACGCGCGTCCGGGGCGTTTACGAATGGAAGCTCGGCGAGAAAACGAAAAAGGCGAACGCGGCCCTCATGGGTTCAGGAAGCACCCGCCGCATCATTCTTTCGGACACGCTTCTTTCAAATTTCCAGCCCGATGAGATTGAAGCCGTGCTCGCCCATGAGTTTGGGCATCACGTTCGCCGTCATCTGCTTTGGGGAATGCTTGTGCAGACGGCCATCACCTTCGCGGGATTCTATCTCGCGAACCGGGCGCTCGCGCGCTGGAGCCATGCGTTCGGTCTCCGCGGGCCTTCGGACTTTGCGAATTTGCCGCTGTTGATTCTCACCGGCTTCGCGCTTTCGCTGATACTGCTGCCTGCTTTGAGCGCCTTTTCACGCCGAATGGAGCGCGAGGCGGATGCCTACGCGCTCGGCTCGATTCCCGACAGGGAAGCGTTCATTCGAAGCATGGAAAAGCTCGCGCAGCTCAACCTCGGCGAGCGCCGGCCGCCCAGGTGGATTGAATTCATTTTTCACTCTCACCCTTCCATCGAGCGGCGGATTCAATTCGCGCGGGAGTGGAATCCGGCGCGCCGGCGCACTTCTCAGGCAGGAGCTTGAGAGTCCGTGACCCTTCAGGGCTTCAACTGGGTTTTGCTTCGGTGAGCGACTGGCGGATGTTATCGAGAACGCCGTTGATGAATTCGACCGAATCCTCGCTTGAATAAATCCGGGCAATTTCCAGCGCCTCGTTGATGACCACCGCGGGCGGAGTTTCCGGACGATGCATCAGCTCAAAGAGCGCAATGCGAAGAACATTCCGATCCACGGCAGGCATGCGCGCAACTCGCCAGTGCTTCGAATGCCGCCCTATCGTCCGGTCGAGCGTTTCCACTTCAGCCACCGCGCCCACGAACAGGTCTTTGGCGAACGCTTCGACTTCGGGATTGAGCTTCTTGGTCTGAAGCGTGTTGCGGAGCACATCGGCGGGTTCATGGCTGCCCACTTCCCATTGGAACAGCATCTGGAGCGCGAGCTCGCGAGCTTTTCTGCGCGATGCCATCAGAAATCAGGCCTCAGCCTTTCGGCAAACAGTTCGCCCGCGGAAGTGAATCTTAGCGAGGGCATCGGCGTGGAGCAGCATGGAGGGTCATTTGCCGGCAAATTTTGCCTCGCGCTTCTCAAGAAATGCGCGAGTGCCTTCTTTCATATCCTCGGTCGCGCAACAAGCGCCGAAGAGCGCCGCTTCCAGAAATTCGCCGTCGGAATGGGAAAGGTCCGCGCCGTGGCGAACGGCTTCGAGCGCAAACTTGATGGCCAGCGGCGCATTGCTCAGGATCTTACGTGCCAGGGCTTCGGCCGCCGGCTTCAATTCATTCGCGGGAACGGCCTGATTGACCAGCCCAATGCGAAACGCCTCTTGCGCGTTGATCGCCTCGCCGGTCAGGATGAGTTCGAGCGCTTTGCCTTCACCCACCAGACGCCGAAGCCGCTGCGTTCCCGCGTAACCCGGAATGATTCCCAGCTTAACTTCGGGCTGTCCGAACATCGCGTTTTCGGAGGCGATGCGAAGCGTGCAGGCCATGGCCAGCTCGCATCCGCCGCCGAGCGCATATCCATTGACTGCGGCAATGACCGGCTTGCCGAGGTTCTCAATGAGGTCGAGAGTTCTCTGCCCGCGAATCGAAGTTTCCCGGCCGGAAATCGGAGATTGAACGGCCAGTTCGCCGATGTCGGCGCCAGCTACAAAGGCTTTGTCGCCCGCGCCGGTCAGTATTGCAACGCGCGCTTCGGCGTCCGACGCAATTTCCCGGAAACAGGAATCCAGCTCTTCCATGACCCGCTGGTTCAGCGCATTCCGCTTTTCCGGGCGATTGACCGTCACCCAGACAATGCCTTCGCGTTTCTCGGCAAGCAACGTTTGATACGGCATGATTTGACTCCGTTAACTCAGCCGCCGCAATGCTCGAAACCGCCGCTTGGCGGCGAATCCCCTTTTGCAGCGAATGCGTCGCGGAGAGTGCAGATCGCGCCCTCAAGCATCACAGACTAAAGCAGCTCGTTGGGCCGGGGATTCTTCGGGTCCGTATAATCGTAAAATCCCTTGCCCGTTTTGCGTCCGTAGAGCCCCGCCATCACCATCCTCTTCATCAGCGGCGGCGGCGCAAATCGTTTTTCCCGATATTCGGTGAACAGGATTTCGGCGATGTAATAGGTGGTATCAATCCCCACAAAATCGAGCAGCGTAAAAGGACCCATCGGATGATTGCAGCCGAGCTTCATTCCGGCGTCAATGTCTTCAATGCTGCCGAAGCCTTCTTCAAGCGCACGGACAGCGTCGAGCAGGTAAGGAACCAGCAAGCGATTGACGATAAATCCTGCTCGGTCGGAAGTGAGGATAGGTGATTTCCCCAGGCGCTTCCCGAACGCGAGGCCTTCCTCGACGGCGCCGGGATCGGTCGCCACGGTTTTCACCACTTCGACAAGCTTCATCAAAGGCACGGGATTGAAGAAGTGCAAACCGAGAAACCGCGGGGCGCGGCGGGTCGCGGTCATCAGCTCGGTAATCGAAAGCGAGGACGTGTTGCTTGCAAAAACCGCTTCGGGCTTTACGATTTTGTCCAATTCTGAAAAGAGGATTCGCTTTTTCTCGAGGTTTTCGATGACCGCCTCAATCACCAAATCGCAATCGGCGAAGTCATTGAGCCGCAGGGTGGGCTTCAGCCGGGCGAGCGTTTGAGTCTTGTCGCCGGCGGGAAGCTGCCCCTTCTCCACGAATTTGCCGAGCGATTTCTCAATGGATGCCATCCCGCGATCGAGCAGGTCCTGCGAAACTTCGCGCACCACGGTCGGAAATCCTGCCATTGCTGAAACCTGAGCGATGCCCGAACCCATCAGTCCGCAACCCACGACTCCCACTCTTTCAATGGTCATGATTCTTGTCCTCAATCAGCCTTGCGACGTATCCGGATAAAAGGCCCGCGCGGACTGTCCCGAATCGCCGCTCATCCAGCCGCCGGGCCGCGGCAACCCCCAAGGATTCAGCTTCGCCGCCCCAGCTCCGGACCGGCGCCTTATTCTTCAAACGGCGAGACGACGATCTGCTTGCCGCCCTGTTTTCTCGCTTGCTCGATGGCCGCTTGCAGGCGGTTGATGACTTCCGTGGTTCCGTCCGCGGCGTCAAATGAAGGCTCGACGTGAAGGTCGCAGATCGCCGAGCAGAAACCCGCAGGCTCCATCCGGTCGGGCTTGATATCCATGAGGACGCGGCGCAGTTTTTCGACGGCCAGGGCGCCTTGCGCGAGTGCCGTTCCGGGAAAAAGCACGGCGACCGAAACCGGGGTATAGCGGATCGCAATGTCATTCTGACGCAGGTTCGCGCTGATCGCTTTGCCGATCTGCTGGACGTATTTCTGCATTCCCGCATCGCCCAAAGTTTTGCTGACGCCCGCCGCATTCTCCGGCTCGATGATGCAGACCGCAACCGGCTGCGACTGTTCCCGGGCCCGTTGAGCTTCGGCAAGAAGACAATCCACGTAGGAGCCGCGCGGCAGCAATCCGGTTTCAGGGTCGGTGCTCGCAAGCGAGCGAACCAGGCGGCGCAGCCGGGTGTTATTGACGGCGACGATGATCTGCGGCGCAACCGTCCTCAGCAGAATCACGTCGCCCTGCGACCACCGCCGTTGCGAATCGCACTGCTGAATCAGCAGCAATCCCGCAGGCTCTTCCTTATCCGTCAGCGGCAGCGCCAGGAGGGACAAGGCATCAATCTTTTCGATCTCGCCCGCCACGGTGCTGAGCGCCGGCTCCAGATTGACGTCATCAATCAGCCAGCCGTCGCGCCTCGACGCAGCTTGCTTCATCAAAGCGCCGAATATTCGGAAGAGCGCCGGCGCATGCGCGGGCTGCGTCGAGGCGTCGCAGTATTCCGCGAAGAGCACCGGCGGGAGACCCGGCGTTCCCAGCGCCCCCCAGCATCGGTTCGCGCGAAGCGCCCGGCCCAGTTCATTCATGGCTGCTTGCATCACTCCTTCGGCGGTTCCCTCCCGGTAGATATTGGCCGTGATGCTCGAAATCCGCGATAGTTCTTCAATCGTCTGGGTTGTTTCGGTCGGCCGCGCAGCTTGTGCCGGCTTGGGAGCGGCCGGATCGGCGGTTTTTGCGGTTGGCGGAGGCGCGTGTTTGGGAACGTATCCGGCGGTGTCGTATAGCTGCTGCAGCCGCGGATTCCGTTCCTGCGCTCCCGGATAGAGCTCGTCGATTTTTTCGAGCGTGTCTTTCAGCCTTGCTGAGAGCTGATAGCGATAAAACATTTCGGCTTCGACAATCAGCTCTTCGAGGGCCGTCTGTTTCGGAGAGGCCGCAGCGCCCGGCGCGTCCGCACCTTGTTCTGAGCGCACACCCGCAAAAGGCTCAACCCGATCGGCGATGTTTTTGTACCAGGTCCCGTCAATGTGGCCTTCGAGGTTCAAAAGGCGGTCGCGATGGCCAGAGCCGTAAGGATCAACGTCGAGGATCCGCTCGAAGATTTCCGCGGCTCTGTCGTAATGTTCCGCTGCCAGGTTCAGGCTGAAAAGCCGCGCCAGCGAACGGCGCAGCGGGTCCTCTCGATTCATCTCGTTATAAAGCTCAGAGAGCATTTCCAATACCGCGAGGTTCGATTCATCCCGCTCGTAAATCTCTTCGATGAGCTTCAGGAATTCACTGCGCTTACCCTGCTGCATCATCGAAGACTTCAATTCCCCGGCAACAGCGAGAGCCTTCTCAGTTTCGCCGATACTGAGATAACCGCTGACGAGCTCTTGCAGTAGGTCGCCCGCTTCGGGCTGCACCCGGAAAACCTTCCAGCAGACCGGTTCGGCCTGGGCATATTCCTTCGAGCCGAGCGAGGCGGAAGCCAGCAGGCGCAGCACTTCCGGATCATCCGGCTTTGCCTCAATCAGCGGCTTGAGCAGGGAAGCCGCTTCCGTATAGCGTTGTTTTTGTATCCGCACTTCCGCGGCAGCGAGGGAAGCCGTCTCGCTCGAAGGTTCGAGGGCGTAAGCGCGCTCAGCGAGGTCGGCCCAGCGCTCATTGGCATTCTGTGCGCGCGCCAGTTTCGCCGCTTGGAGAAACGCCGGCGCTGCGATTTTTGGCTGGCCTTGCCTGGCGGACTCCTCGGCGAGCGCCACTTGCGCTTCGAGATCCCCCGGCTCGAGCCGCGCAATGTGCTCGAGACATTCGAGCATGGGAGCCGCGGCCTGGTTCCGGCGGTAAAGAGCCAGGGCCGCGCGGAATGCTTCAGCCGCTTCGCCGGTCTTCTGGGTTTTTTCCAGCATCAGGGCAAGCTTCATCTGGACTCCCGCATCCTGCGGGGTGATCTTCAGCACTTTGCGGCATGCGCTGATGGCTCGCACCGCGTCATTCCGGCGGACGTAGAATTCGACCAGAATGCCGTAATAGCGCTCAGCATCAGAGGGGCGATTCAGTTTCAGTGCGAGATCGCCGAGAGTCAGGAGAACGTCGCTATTCTGCGGGTCAAATTTATACACTTCCTGGTAGGCCGAAAAAGCAGCGTCAAAGCGCTGCTTTTGCAGATACTTTTCGGCTTTTTCAACCAGTTTTTCGATGTCCGGCATCGGCGAAGTGTGAAGCTCCTCGCAGCAGCCTTTGCCCGGCTGGGGAAATTGACAGAATAGACCCCTTTTGTTAGATTTGCAAAGGGTTTGAATTCGCCTCCCGCGAACGCGCGCCTTTGCCCGCCTGGCTCCTGGAGCCGACCCTGCGGCCGAAGCACCCCTTGGCGCGGGGGTCTCCGGAAGACCAATGACTTCAGGGTTGAACATCCGAAATTTCTCGATTGTCGCCCACATTGACCATGGCAAATCCACTTTGGCCGACCGGCTTCTCGAGAGGACCGGAGCGCTTTCCAAGCGCGAAATGTCCGCACAAGTTCTCGATTCCATGGATCTCGAGCGGGAGCGCGGGATCACCATCAAGGCCCATGCCGTTCGCCTGCTTTATGAAGCCCGCGACGGCCAGACCTATCAATTGAACCTCATCGACACCCCTGGCCATGTGGACTTCAGTTACGAAGTTTCGCGCAGCCTTTCTGCTTGTGAAGGAGCGCTGCTGGTGATTGACGCTTCGCAGGGCGTTGAGGCGCAGACGATCGCCAACGCTCAGCTCGCCATGAACAACCACCTCACCATCATTCCGGTCATCAACAAAATCGATTTGCCGGGCGCCGACGTTGAAGCGACCAAGCAGCAGATTGAGCATGCTCTGGCGCTCGATCCCTCGGAAGCGTTGCTCATCAGCGCCAAACAGGGGACAGGCATTGATGCGGTCCTCGAAGCCGTGGTTGAGAGAGTTCCTCCGCCGCGCGGCACCGAGGAGGCGCCCCTTCGCGCCCTGATTTTCGATTCCTGGTTCGACGCCTATCGCGGGGTCGTCGTCCTTGCGCGCGTGGTTGAGGGAACGATGAATGTGGGGACGAAAATGCGCCTCTGGGCGAATGGCCAGGTTTACACCGTCGAAGAACTCGGCGTGCTCACGCCGAAGCCGATGCGCGTCGAATCGCTGCGCGCGGGCGAAGTCGGCTTTCTCATCGCCAACATCAAGCGCGTGGCCGACACCCGCATCGGTGACACCCTCACGGACGATGAGCGTCCGGCGGCCGCGCCGCTTCCGGGTTTTGAAGAAACCAAGGCCATGGTTTTCGCCGGGCTTTATCCCGTTGAAGCGAACGCCTATGGCATGCTGCGCGACGCGCTTGAAAAACTTCGCCTGAATGACGCTTCTTTCTTTTACGAGCCGGAAAATTCCGCGGCTCTCGGCTTCGGCTTCCGCTGCGGCTTCCTCGGCTTGCTCCACATGGAAATCATTCAGGAGCGGCTCGAACGGGAGTTCAATCTCGAGCTGATTACCACGGCCCCGGGCGTCCGCTATCGCGTCGCAACCAAAGACGGCGAGGTGCTCGAGGTCAATAATCCCGCCCGATTTCCCGCGCCCACGGAGATCGCCCGCATTGAAGAGCCCGTGATTCGCGCGCTCATTCTGACGCCGGACGAATACCTTGGCGGCATCTTGAAACTCGTCGAGGAAAAACGTGGCACGCAAAAGGGTTTCGAGTATGTCTCCCCGAAGCGCGTCCTGCTCACCTATGAGCTTCCGCTCAATGAAATCGTGCTCGATTTTTATGATCGCCTCAAGTCCGTTTCCCGCGGCTACGCGTCTTTGGATTACCATCTTGCCGGCTACTGGGAGTCCGACCTTGTGAAAGTGGACTTGCTCGTCGCAGGCGAGCCGGTGGACGCGCTTTCCTTCATTTGCCATCGCGAGCAAGCCTACGCGCGCGCCCGCTCGCTTTGCGAGAAGATGCGCAAGCTGATTCCTCGCCAGCTTTTTGAAGTCGCCATTCAGGCGAGCATCGGCTCGAAAATCATTGCGCGCGAAAATGTGGCCGCCATTCGCAAGAACGTTCTCGCCAAATGCTATGGCGGCGACATCACGCGCAAGCGCAAGCTCCTCGAAAAACAGAAGGAAGGCAAGCGGCGCATGAAGCGCGTCGGCAAGGTGGATATCCCCCAAGAGGCTTTTCTCGCGGTCCTCAAGGTGTCTGAATGACGTCGCATCCGCCGATGATGAGGGTCTTCATCGGTCCGAAAGGCGTGAGGGCCGGATGGCGGTTGCTGGCGTTTCTCGGCATCGCCGCAATTCCCACTTACCTCCTGATTGGCATTCAGCACCGCATTATCCCTGCTTCGCTACAGGGCATTCCTTTCATTGGCGCGATGATTCTTGGGGAAAGTCTGCTCCTCGTCGCCGTCTTTTTTGCCTCGGGGCTTATGGCGCGCATTGAGAGCCGGAGCTTTGCCGAGTTCGGCCTGCCGCTGCGGCAAGCCTTCGGCACGCGATTCTGGCAGGGAGCGCTCTGGGGATTTCTCGCATTGACGCTCCTGCTGCTCGCGATTCACGCCGGCGGAGGCTTCAGTTTCGGAGGGCTTGCTTTGCACGGCAGCGCGCTCGCCAAGTATGCGGCTGCGTGGGCTTTGTTTTTCCTCGTTGTGGGATGCTTTGAAGAGTTTCTGATGCGCGGTTACGCGCTGTTCACGCTCTCGACGGGCATCGGCTTCTGGCGGGCGGCCTTGCTGGTCTCCGTGATTTTTGGCGCCATTCATATCAGCAACCGCGGCGAGTCGTGGTTCGGCGCGCTCAGCGCCGCGGCGATTTCTCTATTCTTCTGCCTCACGCTGCGCCGCACCGGCAGCCTGTGGTTCGCCATCGGATTCCACGCCATGTGGGATTATTCCGAGAGCTTCATTTATTCCGTGCCGGATAGCGGATTCAAGAGTCCGGGACATCTTCTGGCCTCCTCGCTGCACGGCCCGCATTGGCTCACCGGCGGTTCGGTCGGGCCGGAAGGAAGCTGGCTGGCTTTTATCCTGATTGCGGGGCTCTTCGTGATCTTCTCCCGCCTCTGCCGCGAGGTTCGCTTCCCCTTGCCATCGCGTGAGTCCTGACGCCTTTCAATCCGTGTTATCATTCACGCGATCAACGCTATGGATCTCAAAATCGTCAAAATCGAAAAGCCCGCCAGCATGAATTTTATCCTCGGCCAATCGCACTTCATCAAGACGGTCGAGGACCTTTATGAAGCCGTCGTGCAGACCGTTCCCGGCATAACATTTGGCATCGGTTTTTGCGAGTCCTCCGGGCCGGCGCTCGTCCGCTGGGCAGGCAACGACCCAAAGCTCATCGAGCTGGCGCAGAGAAATGCGCTCGCGCTCGCCTGCGGCCATTCCTTCATCGTCTTCATGGAGGGCGGATTCCCCGTCAACATCCTCAACACCGTCAAAAACGTTCCCGAAGTCTGCCAGATTTTCTGCGCCACGGCCAATCCCGTCGAAGTCCTCGTCGCCGAAACCGAACAAGGCCGCGGCATCCTCGGCGTCATTGACGGCGTGAAAACCAAAGGCCTCGAATCCGAAGCCGATATCAAGGGCCGCAAGGAATTCCTCCGCAAGATCGGCTATAAACTGTAGCGTAGACTCGTGTCGGTCGCGGCCTGTGGCTCGTCCCTTACTAGTCCGCAACGTGAGGGGAGATAAGGCTGTCGTCGTCTGAGCCCCCGAGCCACTGGACGATTTCGGGTAGGCGGCGCCCAGCTTCAGCGAAGCCACCATACCATATGGCCACGCGGTGCGGGGCATCAACTCCGAACGCGCCCGCACGTGCACCGGGCCGTTATCTGCTTCAGCCGCGGACAAGCGCAGACTTTCGCTCTTTAAGCTACGGCACTCCCTCGCGTCACGCGCGACGCGAGCCCCTCAGGAGGCGCGCGGGAAGCAGGATAATACCCTTGAGCAGTTCGAAGACGCCGGTGACGGCGATGCCAAGGATTCGAAAAGGAAGCAGGAGCAGCCAGATTAAGGGATAAAGGACGAGCGCGAGAATTGCGAGCGGCCAGCAAAGAACGAGGAGAATGCACCAAAGCAGAAATTTCGCCATAGCTCAGGCAAGGGCCTCCGCCTTGTTCTTACGCGGCGCCTGAAGAAAAGTTCCGCTGGCTCGAGCGAGGCCCGTCGTAGCGCTCAGAGCTTTTTTCTGCGGATTTCCGCGCCCAGCTCGCCGCGCGCGAGGCGCACGGAAATTTCATCGCCTTTTTCAACCTGTGCGGCGTCACGAACGATGCGTCCCTCGGCATCGCGCGTGATCGAATATCCTCGTCCGAGCACCGTCATGGGGCTGCGCTCGCCGAGCAGCGCCACCGAATACTTCAATCTCGCCTCGCAATCTGTCCAGCGCTTTTTGAATCCGGCGTCCAAACCGCGCGAGCGTTCGCCGAACGCCGCCTGCTTGAGCTGAAGAAAGCGCGTGAAATCGAAGCGCACGACGCCCGCGGAACGCGCAAGCCAGCGCTCGCGGCTACGGCTCTGCGTTTCAGTTACGAGGCGCGCGAGGTCGGCCACGCTGCGCTCGAGGCGCGATTTTTGCTGATCGAGCCGCGCTCGCCGCAACTCCACGAGCCGCCCCGGCTCGAAGCGCATCAGGCGGCCGCTCATCGTCAGGAACGCTTCACGTTTGCGGCTGAGTTCTTGCGCGAACGCGCGCTCCATCTGCGCGAGTGCGTCATCCACGCGCTGCGCCCGCTCCGCGATGCGCGCCGGAAGCGTTTGGAACGCCCGATGATGCTGCAGGCCGGTGAGCCGTTCGCGCGTCTCAGAAACTTGCAGGCGCAGAGAATGCGCCAGGCGCCGCATACGGTTCTCAAGCTCGGAAATGAGTTCGTCTTTCGGACGGACAACCAGCTCCGCTGCGGCCGAAGGCGTCGGAGCGCGCAAGTCGGCGGCGAAATCGGCAAGCGTGAAATCCGTTTCGTGCCCGACGGCGGAAATAACCGGAACTTCAGACGCCGCAATCGCGCGCACCACCGTTTCCTCGTTGAACGCCCACAGGTCTTCGACCGAGCCGCCTCCTCGCCCCACAATCAGTGCGCCGGCAAGAGGATGGCGGTTGAAATAGGCGATGCCTTCCGCGATCTCTTCCGCTGCGCCCTCGCCCTGCACTTTGACGGGATAAAGATAAATATCCATGTTGCGGAAACGCCGGTGAAGGACGCGGATGATATCGCGCACCGCGGCGCCGTGCGGCGAAGTCACGATGCCGACCGCGCGTGGAAGGGCAGGCAAGGGTTTCTTGCGCGCGGGATCGAACAGGCCTTCGCGCGCAAGTTTTTTCTTCAACTGCTCGAACGCCACCTGCAGCGCGCCCAAGCCCGCGGGCTCGAGATAATCCACGACGAGCTGATATTCGCCGCGCGCTTCGTAGGCGCTCAAGCGGCCGCGAGCAATCACCGCCAAGCCGTCCGCGGGCTTGAACTTCAGGTAGCGCGCCTGGTTGCGAAAGCAAACCGCGCGAAGCTGCGCCGATTCGTCCTTGAGGGTGAAATAGAGATGCCCCGATCCCGCTCCGCGAAAATTCGAAATTTCGCCCGTCACCCAAACGTCGGGAAATTTGCCTTCGAGCAGCGCTTTGATCCCTGCGCTCAGCTCGGCGACCGTATAAATCTTTCGCTCGGGAATGAGATTAAGCGGAATTTGACTCATTTTCGCGTCAGCAGTGACACGACCCACCACGCGAGCGTCAGCGCCGCGCTCAAAATCAGGCAACTGACAATTGGAAAGTAAAACGCGCCGTGCTTTCCTTTATAGACGATGTCACCCGGCAGGCGGCCGAACCCGAAAAAGGAAAATCGCGCGCCCGCCATCAGCAGGATTCCAAGCGCGATAAAGAAGAATCCAGCAAAAACCAGTATTTTGCCAATCTGCATCACCGGCCCGCCGGTCATAAGATCATTTTACCGCCGCCGCGCGTGGCGGGAGCATCAAAGGAGTTTGATGCCGGGAAAGAAAAAACCGATTTCAAACGCCGCGGTTTCCCGCGCGTCTGAACCGTGGATGGCGTTGTGCTCGATATTTGAGGCAAAGAGTTTGCGGATGGTCCCGGGAGCGGCTTGAGCGGGGTTGGTGGCGCCCATCACTTCCCGCAGCCGAGCAATGGCGTTTTCACGCTCGAGCACGAGGACCAGCGCCGGGCCCGACGACATGAACGTCGTCAGGCTTTCGAAGAACGGCCGGCTGCGATGAACGGCGTAAAATCCCTCCGCTTCTTTCTTGGTGAGGGAAACCAGGCGTGTCGCCGCGAACCAGAAGCCGTCCGATTCGAGAATCTTCAGAATGTCGCCCACGTGGCCCGCGGCCACTGCGTCCGGCTTGATGATCGTCAACGTCCGTTCAATGGTCATAGAGAAGAACAGGCGCTCGGATGAAAAATGCGCAGTCAGCGCCAAGTCCGGGAGCTTCGCCCGAAACCCTCTTTCAGTGCGCTTCTTTCGCCCGCTGGCCCGTTGTTTTCAACCTTTCTTTGAGGGTTTCGCCGATGAGCGCCGGGCTGGGCGAAACCATAACGCCCGCAGCCTCGAACGCGGCAATCTTATCCGCGGCTGTTCCTTTTCCGCCGGAGATGATGGCTCCCGCGTGGCCCATGCGCCGGCCGGGCGGAGCGGTTCTTCCGGCGATGAAGCCGACGACGGGCTTTTTGACGCTCGCATGAATGAACGCAGCCGCTTCTTCTTCCGCCGATCCGCCGATTTCGCCGATCATCACGATGGCGTGCGTTTCCGGGTCATCATTCATCATTCGCAGCACATTAATGAATTGCGTGCCGATAATCGGATCGCCGCCGATGCCGACGCACGTGGATTGGCCGATGCCGAGCGCGGTGAGCTGTCCCACCGCTTCGTAAGTGAGGGTACCGCTGCGTGAAATCACGCCCACGTGGCCTTCGCGATGGATTATGCCCGGCATGATGCCGATCTTGCATTTGCCCGGCGAAATGACGCCCGGACAATTCGGTCCGACGAGGTGCGTCCCGCGCGACGAGAGAAATTGCTTCACTCGAACCATATCGAGCGTCGGAACGCCTTCCGTGATGCACACAACCAGCGGAATGCCGGCGTCCGCGGCTTCCATGATCGCATCGGCGGCGAAAGGCGGCGGCACGAAAATCACCGAAGCGTTCGCGCCGGTTTCCTCGGCCGCTTCGCGAACCGTATTGAAGACCGGCACGCCTTCCGCTTTCGATCCGCCCTTACCGGGCGTCACGCCCGCGACGACCTTCGTTCCGTACTCCATCGCCTGCCGCGTGTGGAACGAACCTTCCCGGCCCGTAATGCCCTGAACCAAAAGACGGGTATTTGTATCAACGAGAATCGCCATAAGATGGGGTCACTCGGTCATTGCTTCCGTCGGCTGAATGAGTCCATGAACCAATGATTCAATTCTTCGCTTTCGAGAGCGCGACCACTTTTTCCGCCGCGTCTCTCATATTCTTCGCGACGGTGAAATTCAGTCCCGAGTCTCTCAGGATTTTTTGTCCCAGTTCGACGTTCGTGCCTTCAAGGCGCACGACGATAGGAATTTTGACGCCCAGCGTTTTCGTCGCACTCACCACGCCGTTCGCGACGATATCGCAGCGCATGATGCCGCCGAAGATATTGATGAGCACGGCGCGCACGTTCGGATCGCCCAGGATGATTTCAAAGCCGCGCCGCACCTGCTCCTCGCTCGCGCCGCCGCCCACGTCAAGAAAATTCGCCGGGCTGCCGCCCGCGTACTGAATGATGTCCATGGTCGCCATGGCGAGCCCCGCGCCGTTCACCATGCAGCCCACTTCGCCGTCGAGGCGAATGTAATTGAGCGACGAGCGGCTCGCCTTCAGTTCGAGCGGATCCTCTTCATCGGGGTCGCGCAGCTCGCGGATTTCCGGATGGCGAAAGAGGGCGTTATCATCGAAATTCATCTTGGCGTCGAGCGCCAGCAGCTTCCCCGCCTGCGTAACGACCAGAGGATTGATTTCCGCGAGCGAAGCGTCCGTCGCCTCAAAAGCCCGGTAAAGGGCCGAGAAAAACCTGACGGCTTCCGACACCGTCTCACCTTCAAGCCCCAAACCAAACGCCAGCTTGCGCGCCTGAAAAGCCTGGAAACCGACGGCGGGATCCACAAATTCTTTCAGGATTTTTTCCGGATGCTCCGTCGCGACCACCTCAATCTCCACGCCCCCTTCGGTCGAAGCCATGAAAACCGGCCGGCCGGCCGTGCGGTCCACGACGAGTCCAAGATAAAGCTCGCGGGCGATCGGCAGCGCTTCTTCAACGAGCACGCGGTGCACCACGCGCCCTTCAGGACCCGTCTGGTGCGTCACGAGCGTCATGCCGAGAATCTTACTCGCGACCTCCGCCGCTTCATCCGGCCCGTTCGCGAGCTTGACGCCGCCGCCCTTGCCGCGGCCCCCGGCGTGGATCTGCGCTTTCACCACCACCCTGCCGCCGAACTTCTGGGCCGTCGCGCGAGCTTCTTCGGGGACTGCGGCCACTTCGCCGCGCGGAACCGCCACGCCGTATCGGGCAAGAATTTGTTTCGCCTGGTATTCGTGAACTTTCATTCTGAAAAGCGGCTCATCGCTGCCTGTGGCTGGTCAGGCACGGGCGCTCAAGCTACAATCAGATTGCGAGCTTCGAGCGGAATTTTTGAGTATAGGGAATGCGCGGGCAATTTGCAACGCGTTCAGGAACAATGAATCCCCAGTCCGTCAAACTGATTCACGAAACCACGGAGAGACTCCGCAAGGGCGAGGACCTCAGCCGCGAAGGCGCGCGCACCGTGATGCGGTGTCTGCTCTCCGGCTCCGTGCCGGATCAGGAAATCGCCGGCTTGCTCATCGCGTTGCGCGACAAGGGCGAAAAGGCGGAAGAACTCACCGGGTTTGCAGAAATCATGCGCGCGCATGCGGCGGAAACACTTGAGCGGGCCGGCGTGCGCGGCGAGGCGATTGCGGGCGATGGCCCGCTGCTCGACACCTGCGGGACGGGCGGCGACGGCCACAAAACCTTCAATGTTTCAACCGCTGCGGCGCTGGTCGTCGCGGCGGCGGGCGTTCGCGTCGCAAAGCACGGCAACCGCTCGATCTCAAGCCAAAGCGGGAGCGCCGACGTGCTCGAAGCCCTGGGCGTCGCGCTCGAGCTTCCGCTCGAGCGCATTCCCGAGTGCCTCGAAACCGTCGGAATGGTTTTCCTGTTCGCCCCTCATCTCCATCTCGCCATGAAGCACGTAATGCCCGCGCGCCGGAGCATCAAAACCAAAACGGTTTTCAACCTTCTCGGCCCGCTCACAAATCCCCTGGCCGCTTCCGTCCAGCTCACCGGCGTTTACGACCGCGGCCGCGCCCGGATGATGGCGGAAGCGCTCTGCGCGCTCGGGACGCGCAGAGCTTTCGTCGTCACGGGTTCGGAGGGCCTTGATGAAGTGACGCTCGCTGGCCCGACCTTCATCGCCGAAACGCACGGGAAGACCCTCAGCACGCGGGAAATTGCTCCGGAAGGCTTCGGCCTCAGGCGTTCTCCCCTCGCGGCGCTCGTGGGCGGGAGCCCGGCGGAAAACGCGCGGGCGCTCGCTCGCGCGCTTTCGGGCGATCGCGGCCCCATTCGCGACTTCATTCTTGCGAACGCTTCCGCCGCGCTCGTCGTCGCGGGCCGCGCCCGCGATTTTTCCGAAGGCGCGGATGGCGCGGCTGAGGCGATTGATTCCGGCCGGGCGCGCCGCACCCTCAGCGCCCTGGTCGAATTCACCCAGAGGCGCCGGAAGTAGGAGAGCGCTTCGCGCCACAATCTCGCCGCGTCATGCTGAGGGGAGCGAAGCATCTGCTTCTCATTCTTACCGGATGTAAACCGCATCCTTCACTTCGGTCAGGGTGAGACGATTCGGAGAGTTTCCGGGCAAGGGGTCAAAGCTTGAGGAAGTTGGCCAGCAGGCGCTTGCCCGAGTCTGTCAGGACCGATTCCGGATGGAATTGCACGCCTTCGATTTTCCAATTCTCATTCTTGTGCCGAAGTCCCATGACCAGGCCGTCGGGAGAAGTGGCCGAGACTTCAAGGCATGCGGGAAGCGTTTCGCGCCGAACAATTAAAGAATGGTAACGCGTGGCGGGAAAGGGATTGGGCAGGCCCGCGAAGATGGTCCTGTTATCATGCGCGATAGAGCTGGTTTTTCCGTGCATCACTTCAGGCGCCCGCACCACCTCCCCGCCAAACGCCTGGCCGATCGCCTGGTGCCCCAGGCAAACACCCAAAATCGGCGTCTTGCCCGCGAATTCCTGGATCAGCTCGAGACAAATTCCCGCTTCACTCGGAGTCTTCGGCCCGGGCGAGATGACGATTTGCTCCGGAGCCATACGGCCGACTTCGCCGACCGTCGTCTGATCGTTCCGGCGCACTTCAACCTGCGCGCCCAATTCGCCGAGATATTGGACCAGGTTGTACGTGAAGGAATCGTAGTTGTCTATCACCAGCAGCATAAAATCAGGGACCATTATTATACGCGCGCCCCCCTCGAAAATTGCCCCGGGAGGAACGCGCAGACGATGCGTCGTTACAAGCCTCGCTCCGCGATTTCAAAGGCTTTCAGCACGGCTTTCGCTTTGTTCAAGGATTCTTCGTATTCGAGAGCCGGCACGGAATCGGCGACGATTCCGGCGCCCGCCTGGAGGTAGGCTTTGCGGCCCTTGATGACGACAGTGCGGATGACGATGCAGGAATTGAGATTGCCGGAAAAATCGGCGTAAAGAATCGAGCCGCCGTAAAGGCCGCGGCGCGTGGGCTCAAGCTCGTCAATGATTTCCATGGCGCGAATTTTGGGCGCGCCGGTCAGCGTGCCGGCGGGGAAGCAGGCGGCGAGCGCGGCGTAGCTGTCCTGATCCGCGCGCAGCCGCCCGCGGATTTGCGAGACCAGGTGCATCACGTGCGAATACCGCTCGACGAACATGATGCGCTCCGGTGAGACCGAGGAAATTTCCGCCACGCGCCCGACGTCGTTCCGTCCCAGGTCTACGAGCATGATGTGCTCGGCGCGCTCTTTCTCATCCGTCAGCAATTCCTGCTCAATGCGCCGGTCTTCTTCCGGGTTCCGGCCGCGCGGCCGCGTGCCGGCGATCGGGCGGTACTCGATTTCGCGCCCCGCGACTTTCACCAGCATCTCGGGCGATGAGCCGAGCACGACGGTCTCGCCGGCGCGAAGAAAATACATGTAAGGCGACGGATTCACGGCCCGCAGCGCACGGTAAACCTTGAACGGCGGCACGCGCATCGGCGCCTCCAACCGCTGCGACACGACGATCTGGAAAGCGTCGCCCGCCCGGATGTATTCTTTCGAGCGCTCGACCATCGCTTCGAAAGCGGCGCGCTTCATGTTGGCCCGCACCGGCAACCGCCCTCGCGGCCGCGCGAATCGCGCTATCCGCAGCGGCCCGGCCAAGGCGCGCTCCATGCTCGTGAGCCGGCCATTCGCGCGCTCGTATTTCGAGCGCAAGCTCCCATCGCCGTCCTCCGTCCGCACGTTCGCGATGAGAAGCAGCCGGTGCTGCACGTGGTCGAACGCCACGAGGTTGTCGAAATACATGAAAACCGCATCGTCCAAATCCACGTCCGGCGGGACGCGCGCCGGCAGCCGCTCGAGCCGCCGCACGGCTTCATACGCGAGATACCCGACCGCGCCGGCCGTGAAGGGCGGCAAGCCCGCGACCGCGACCGAGCGGTAAGGTGCGCTCGCTTCGCGCAGGAAGTCGAAAATATTTCCCGATTCTTCGCTTCGACGTGCGCCGCGCGTGACGGTAATCCGTTCGCCGCGCGCCGAAACCACCATGAAGGGGTCTACGCCAAAGAACGTGTAGCGACCGACGTGCTCGCCGCCTTCCACGCTTTCCAGCAGGAAAGTATAAGGATGCGCATTGAGTCCGCTCGCCGTCTGCGGCGCGAGCTTCAGGAACGCGGAAACGGGACTCAGCAGGTCGGCGGCGATGGCCCGGTAGACCGGCACCACGGTCCCCTCGCGCGCGAGGCGGCGGAACTCGACAAAACTTTGCTGCGTTTGAGACATGCAAGTTCCTTCGGGCGCGGCCGGCGTGTTCATCTCACGCGGCCCGCATCGCCCGAGTCCGCGCTTCAATTGCTAATGCGTCTGGTGTTCGGTGTGCCCGCCGCCGGGATTGCGCTCGGCCGCCCGCTCTTCCTGTATCACTTCGCGGACAACCGCTCTCAATTCCTCGCGGTCGTATTCCATTTTAATGGCGACCGGCTTGCTGGCCTCGCCAAAATAGAGACTGGTATGCGGGAAAGGAATTTCGATGCCTTCCTCGTCGAATCTTTTCTTGATGCGCCGGTTCATTTCCCGCCCCACCGTCCATTGCTGGATGGGCGGCGTTTTGATCCGCGCTTTGACGATCACCGCCGAATCTCCGAATTTGTCCACGCCCAGCACCTCGATCGGTTCCAGCATCAGCGGCCTGTATTTCTCCTCTTTCATCATGCCGTCGGCGATCTCTTTGAGCACCTGCGTCACGCGATCCGTGTCCTCCTTGTAGGCCACGCCCACGTCGAATACGTAGTAGGAATAGCCGTGCGTCATGTTGGAGAGTGAATTGATCGCGCCGTTCTGGAAGACGTGGATTGTTCCGTCCTGGCCGCGCAGCACGATGGTCCGCAAGTTGATTTGCTCCACCAGTCCGCCGGTCCCGTTGATGATAGCCACGTCGTTCACGCGCACCTGGTCTTCGAGCAGGATGAACAGCCCGGCCATATAATCGCGCACCACGTTTTGCGCGCCAAAACCAACGGCCAGGCCCACCACGCCCGCGCCCGCGAGAATCGGCCCGACGTCGAAGCCGGCTTCCCTGAGCGCCATAATGAAGGCGATCACCCAAATGATCGCGGCCGCCGACTTGCGGAAAATTGCCCCGAGCGTCGCGGCGCGTTTTTCCGTCTCGACGTCGCTGCGCCCGCCCCGCTGGATGGTTGCCAAAAAGCTCGACCGCAACTTCGGTTCCGAGCGATGGACGATGCGAGTGACGACATACGCGACCGCCAGAATGGCGACCATCCGCGCCACGTGATACAGGAATGGATAGAAATCTGAAAAAACCGGCAACCGGGGAATCGCAATGGCGGCCATGGCCTAATGCTAACGTAATCGTTAATGGCTGTCACGAGCCGTATTTCGGCCTGTGACCGACGCAACATTTACTCGCGGCGCGAGCCGCCGAATTCACGGAAGCGAAGGAAGCCTTTGGAGGAAGAACGTCCCGGGTTTTACTGTCATTCTGAGGAGTCCCGATTCATTACGTCGGGACGGCGAAGCATCCGCTTTTGCTTGAATCCGCCGCGCAGAAACAAATTCTTCGATTCGCTCAGAATGACATCCTTCGAGCCGCCCTCAGCGGCTGACGATCGCGAGCGCGCCGATCTGCCACAGCATGAATTGCATCTCGCGCGCCGTCTCCGCGATTTGCCTCGGCAACGGCAATCCACCCGAGTGTCCCGAACTTGTATCGTAATGAATCACGATGGGCCGGCTGGAGCCGTTTGCCCATTGCATCATCGCGCACATTTTGCGCGCGTGCAAGGGCGCGACGCGAGTGTCGGAATCGCCGGTCACGAACATCACCGCGGGATATTTCACGCCCTTCGCGACGTGCTGATAGGGCGAATATTTGTAAATGTACTTGAACTGCTGAGGATTCGTTGCGGAGCCGTATTCCGAAACCCAGTACTTCGCGACGAAGAATTTCTGATAGCGGAGCATATCGAGCAGGGGATACTGGCAGACGATCGCGCGGAAAAGGTGCGGCTGCTGCGTCATCGCCGCGCCCATCAAAAGTCCGCCGTTGCTCGCGCCCATCGCGGCGATCTTCGAGGGGTTCGTGTATCCGTTCTTCACCAGCCATTCCGCCGCCGCGTAGAAATCGTTGAACACGTTTTGTTTGTTCTGGAACATCCCCGCCTTGTGCCACGCTTCGCCGAATTCACCTCCGCCGCGTAAATTGGGCAACGCAAAAAGGCCGCCCTCTTCCGCCCACACCACCGCCTCCGGCCAGTAGAACGGCGTCATGCTGATGTCGAAGCCGCCGTAAGCGGTCATCAGCGTCGGAATTTTGCCGTCGGGTTTGAGCCCTTTCTTGAACATCAGGAACATCGGCACGCGCGTTCCATCTTTCGAGTGATACCAGATTTGCCGGAGCTCGAAATCGCTGCTCTTGATGGGGACGTTCATCCGCGCCCAGGCGTTGCGCTCCTCCGTTTTCACGTCATAGTGGTAAATCGTCGTCGGAACGGCGAATGAAGTGAACTCGAAAAACGCATTGTCGCTTTTCCATCGCCCGCTCACTCCGCTCACCGTGCCAAGCGTCGGGAAGGCGATGTGGCCTTCCGCGCGGCCCTCGGCGCTGAAGATCTTCAGGCTGGAAGTCGCGTCTTCGGTGTAATTCACCATCAGCTTTCCGCCCGCGGGATAAATTCCCTGGATCACCGCGCTACCCTGCGGAATGATTTCTTTCCAATGTGCGCGACCGGGTTCCCTGAGCGACGTGGCGAAAACCCGTCCGCGCGGCGCGCCCCAATCCGTCCAAATAAAAAGCGTTTTGCCGCCAAACCGGGCGATGAACCGCGAGTGAAGATCCTTTACGACCGGCACAATCGGTCCGCCCGCCGCGACGTTCTTGAGATAGAGATCCGTCCGGTCGCCCGCTGCGCCGTGATAGACAGTGATCAGCAGATAGCGACCGCCGGGAGATAGCCGGGTGCTGATAATCTTGTCCTGCCCGTAACCCTGGCCGAATATCATGCGGTCGGCGGCCGGATTGCCGCCCATCGCGTGGTAATAGACGCGCGGCCCGGCGGCGTCCTGCCGCGCGTAGTAAAAGCCCTTCATGTCGGGCGTGAAGTTCGCGCCAAAATACCGCGTCGAGGGCAGCACGTCCGCCAGGTCTCGGCCGGAATCGACTTTGCGGAACTTGACTTCCACCTGGTCCGCCCCGCCGCGCCGGATGCCGTAGGCAATCAGCGAGCCATCGTTCGAAATCGCGAGCAATTGAACCGTCGTCGTATGGTTGGCGCTCATTGGCGCGGGATTCACGAGGACGCGTCCTTTTCCTTCAAGTCCGTCGCGCACGCAAATGGAGAAAAGGTCCTGCCCTTGCAGCCGGCGCATATAAAAGTACCGGCCGTTTCGCTCCGCCGGCATTCTCGTTACGTCCACGTTTTCGAGCGCTGTGAGCCGCTTGATGAGCGCCGCTCTTCCTGGAAGTTTGCTGAGGATGCTGTGCGTGTAATCGTCTTCAGTTTTGATCCACGCGCGGGTTTCCGGGCTGGTTTGATTTTCGAGCCATCGGTAGGGATCGGGAATGCGAATTCCCCACATCACGTCCACAACGCTGTCGCGCCGTGTCACCGGCGGCTTGGGAACGCCGCGGCTTTGCGCCTGCCCTGCGAGCGGCATCGCCCCCATCATCGCCATCGCCGCCGCAACCAGCGCGACCGCTCGGAACCGAATCCTCGTTTTCATTGTGAAGCCCCCTCCTTTTGCCGTCCGGCCATTGTAGCTCAGGGGCTGTTTTCGAGGCTGAAAGAATCTTCGCATTTTCACTTGCCCTTCCCGCTGCTGGAGTTTTGGCGTGGAAAGTATGCCGCGCCATTCTGAGCGGAGCGAAGAATCCGCTTCTCCTACGCAAAGGATGGATGGTGCGGCATGACTTCCTCGCCTTGAGAACGCCTATCCATGAGGCTCGACTGCAGTTGAGATCATTGCGGTCCCATCAGCTCATTTGGGGCGGGGTTTGAGGGAGCGGAGGCTATGACGGATCAGGTTTGGAACGGCGTGGAAGAAATGTCCGGGCCGGGGAACGACGAGCTTTCGTTTTGGCGCCGCGGCCGCTTGAGAATCACCGAGCAGCCGCAGGACGTCCGAAGCGGTGACGCGCGCGGCGATGCCGTCAATCGAGGCGTGGGTCACGGTTCGGTCCCGGGCGAGAATGAACATCGCAGGCTTGGCAATACCGCCCTTTTCACGCGCGTTGTAAACGCCCCACCGCTGCACTACTCTTCGCTCGGTATCGCACAGGATCGGGAACGGCAGACGAAGCTGCTCGCGGATAACCCGCGAATCTTTTGCTCCGTCCACGGAAATGGCGGCAAGATGAGCGTCCGCGGCGCGGATTGCCGGTTGCAGGTCGCGAAATCCCGCCAACTGGCGGAGACAGAAAGCTCACCAATATCCTCGATAGAACAGCAGAACGAGTCGCCCTGAATCGCAAAGCTCGGAGAGTCGCCGTGGCGTGCCGTCGGAGTCATGAAGCTCGAAATCCGGCGCAATTTCGCCGGCCTGTGGAGGCATCTTGCGAGCTGTGAGAGAAGAACTCACCGTTTGTCCTTTTTGTAAAATTCCCTAGAGGCCATTTTATCTCCCTTCAATAGGTCCGGCCAGCATATCCCCGCGGGCAGTAGAGGCGGCTTCACGCCGCCACGGCCCAATTGGGAAAGGCTCATCGCGCCACGATCCTTGCAAAGCAAACTTGCCGCCGCAAGAATGCCGGCAGCGCGCGCGTGGGGCGGTTCGCAGGCTACGAATGGGAAGAGGATTGAGAGAGCGCGTGGCGGGCGGCCTGTTCCATCAAGGCGCGGGGGGCGGCGAGGCCGGTCCAGATCTCGAACTGCCGCGCGCCCTGAGCGACAAGCATTTCGATGCCGGAGATGGTGATCATGCCCCTCCCGCGAGCATCCGCGAGGAAGCGGGTTTCGAGCGGATGATAGACCATATCGAAAACCACGCGGGCGCGCAGCCGCGAGAGGTCGAGCGGCGAGCTTTGCGGATGAGGCGCCATGCCGACGGGCGTCGCGTTGACCACTGCATCCACTTCAAGCCCATCCACGCTGTCCCACGGAACGATTTGCGCGGAGACGGCGCGCGCCAGGCGCTTTGCGGCCGCCTCGCGCCGCGCGGCAATCAGAACATTCACGCCTTCGGTCCGCAGAGCATAGGCCGCGGCGCGCGCCGCCCCGCCCGAGCCGAGAATCAGAATCACGCTCCCGGCAAGACGCAGGCGTTTCGAGACCACCTCAATAATGGCTGCCGCGTCCGTGTTCCACCCCATCCAACGGCCGTGCTGCACGGCGACGGTGTTGCAAGCGCCGATGCGCATCGCCAAGGGGTCCACCCAATCGAGTTCGCGCATCACGGCCCGCTTGAAGGGCATTGTCACGCTGAAGCCCGCGAAGCCGAGCGCCCGCGCGAACGCGACGAAATCCCGGAACCGCGGCGTCTCACAGGGCAGATAGACCGCATTGACGCGCTTCGCCTGAAAGGCCATATTTTGCATGGCGGGCGATAAGGAGATGGATGCGCGCGATCCAACGACTCCGAAAAGCAGCGAGCGCCGGTCGAGACGGTCCGCCCGGTAAACTGCTCGGACCACTTCCACGGGCAATTGTCCGGCAGCAACCGCCATCGAGCTTCCGGCGGAGGCATAAGTGAACGCGGAACCCCAGCGCAGCGCCAATAGGCGCGATGGAATCCCCGAAGGCCCGAGCCCGAATGCGACCAGCTTCGGTTTGCGCGGGTGATGCGCCTTGAGAAGGCTGTAAATCTTCACATTGTCGCGGAGATGCCGGGCGTGCGTTGCGATTTTGACCACCTGCGCGTGCGAGCGCGCGAGTCGCCGGTAAAGCGGCGCAAGCGGCGGCGTCTGCCGGTAGTTGTGATGGGAAACGATGACCTTCGCCGGCCCAAACTCGTCAATCGCCCCGCCTCCGCTCCGATCGAGCGAGTCCCACTCAAGATCCACCCATTGACAGCCGCTTTGCGCGGCGGATTTGAGAATTGCAATCTGTTCGGAAACTGTCCCTCGAAACAACCCGCCTGCCCTCGCGCGGCGGCAGGTAGCAATCACCGGCGGAAACCGCAGCGCCGTGAGCAGGGGACGCAATTGGGTTTCCACCTCTGAAATATCTCGAAGATAATCGAGCCGCAGCTCATAGCCCACGTGAGGAAGTGCGAGTTTGGTGACTAAGTTCTCCGCCGCCTGCAGGGTTGGGACCGCGAGAGTCACAAAGATTCGCGGAAGTTTCAAAGTCCTGGTCAACGCTGGGTCCGAGTGGCTCCCTTCTTTGGGTTGCCAATGCGATGAAATATAAAGCATTCACAGTGCTAAGGCAAGGTAAAAAGATTGCTTCCTGCGAGCGGCGTACGCAGGCGTTGAGCGCCATAAACGCCGTCCACTATGCTGATAAATAACGTATTGCCAACACATTGCGAGCGCGCCTCAAAACGATATAGTGGAAGTAGCATGATAAGGTTTCTCTGAATTCTGCGCCTTTTCGTGGCTTAATTGAGGTTGCGGCGAGGTTTGCGGAAGGATCGGAACAATGAAGCGTGAATATCCGAAGCTCCCGATTGTCGGCGTGGGCGGAGTTGTGATTAAAGGCGATGAGGTTTTGCTGGTTCGTCGCGGAAAGCCCCCGATGAAGGGCCGTTGGACGATACCGGGCGGAATGGTCGAGTTGGGCGAGAGCCTGCCGCAAGCCGTTCAGCGGGAGATCAAGGAGGAAACCCGACTTGAGGTTCGGCCGGTTGGCGTGATTGCCGTTCTCGACCGAATCTTCAAAAAGAGCGGGCGAGTCCGATTCCATTACGTCATTGTGGATTATGCCTGCCGGGTCAAAAGCGGAAAACTTCGCGCGGCCTCTGACGTGCTCGACGCGCGCTGGGTGAAGCGTACGGAACTCTCGCGTTATCGCTTGCCCACCGCCGCGAGAAGCGTGATTCGCCGGGCCTTCGAACGGTCAAAGGGGCGCGGCGCGTCTGCGCACCGCCTTTCGGTCTGAATGCAAACGAAAAGCCCCCGGCCTTGCGCAAGTAAAATCGCAAGACCGGGGGCCGGGCCACTGTTGGGATTGGCTGCCCGAACTCTCCGAGCTGCGGCGCCGACCAGCGCCCTCTTGCCTGCTTCCCTTCGCTAAGGGAAGCTCCCACGTGCAAGCGCCAGTGAGCGCCTAAGCCTCAGGGCCCTCGCTTAAGTTACTTTCCAATGACATGGATCACCTCCTTTCTAGCGTTGCCGCGATAATAAAATTCCACGCGGCCCGAGTCAAGGAAATTTTGACAGGAAATTTTGCGCGGGGATTGAGGGCCTCTGCCGTCAGTGGGCAGCTCTCAGCAGGTGCCTCACTGCTTTATTCCGATGCCCTCGTCAGTGACCGTCCAGTGGACGCCATCCGTGGATTTTTCAATTGTCACCTTGACTCGCCGGGACGATTCCCAAACATAGACGATCCGATCCCGAGACTTCTTTCCCGGCTCATCCTCGATCCACCGATTGCCCTTGACCGTCATGGGGGTAACGTAAGGATGCGCGCCATGTTCGCCGCTCGCATAGAGTTCGTAATGCCAGAACTCGTGGTCGGCGCTGTTGTACGTATCCACGACGAGCGACTCCACGGGCTTGCCCGACCAGACGTTACTGAACGTGCATTCGAGAAAAAGGCGGTTTTGCGACCACGCGCAATCCTCATTCCAGGTCCACACGCCTGGCTTTGCGCCCGGTTTTCCGAATGTTTTGCCGTGAAAGACCCATCGGCCGAGAGAAATTTCCAGTTTCCGGACGCTCGCAGAAGGCCGGCTTTCCGCCCCGAGAGCCAGTTGCAAAAATAGAGTGCCGCAAATGAGCGTCAGCAATCCGATCCGTTTCAATTTCGCCTCCTTCACGTTCCGCCGAGTGGCGCTTCGGTCAAACGCTTCCAAGAGCCTCCATAGAAATACGCTGTTCTCATTTCTGGCGCAAGCCCTTACGCCTGGGCAGTCCGTCCCGGACGATGCGATTTTCATTCCGCGAGGTTCGCTTCCGGAACGCGGCTCTTGATTAGAGCGGGTATTTACCCGTCAATTGGCGCCAGCGCAGGGCGATGAGGTCGAGGAACATGCGGGAGGAATCGCGCAGGAAGTGGACTTTGGTGGCGGGGTTGTCATCCCAGCGAACAGGGACTTCGACGATCTTGCCGCCCGAGCGGCGAATGAGAAACAGAATTTCGGGGTCGAAGCCGAAGCCATCAACGCGCTGCAGTTCGAAGGCGCGGCGAGTCGCCGCGCGGCGGAAGAGCTTGAAACCGCACTGCGTGTCGCGAAGCGGGAGGCCGGTGAAGAGCCGCACCAGCAGGTTGAAAAACTTTCCGCTCATCTCCCGTGTCCACGGCTGGCGCACCCCGATCAAGCTTCGGTCGAGAGCCCGGGAGCCGATGGCAACGTCGGCGTTTTGCGCTTCGAGCGCGGCCATCAGCTTCGTCGCTTCCTCGATGGGCGCGGAAAGGTCGGAGTCGGTAAAGAGAACGAATTCACCCTGCGCTTCCAAAACTCCTCGCCGCACGCTATAGCCTTTGCCACGATTCGGCTGGTTGCGCAAAATGCGCGTTGCCGGATGGCGCGATTGGAATTCGCGCATCAGCTCGGGCGTTCGGTCGCTCGACCCGTCATCCACCAGAATCAGCCCGACAGGCCCGGCCTGCCCTTCGATATAACCGGCAATCTTCTCGAGCGACTTTCCGAGGCGCGCGGCCTCATTGTAAGCGGGAATGACGATGCACAGGCGCGGTTCGCCCATGGAGACAAACTATATGGAGTCATGGGAAAAGTGTCAAAGGCGAACACCCCCCATGCCTTGCCATTCCGAGCGGCGTGAGGAATCTTGCAATACAAACTGACTCCTCGTCGCCCGCCGGACTCCCCGCAATGACAGCGGCAGTGAGCTTATCAGCAGCTTGTTATGAGCGCCGGGACGGCAGCTTGCAAAATTTGGAACAAAACAGACATCTCTATTGTCGAAGGGTACAGAACAGGGTGGAAAGCGGGATTGCGGGCAAAAGGCAATCCTGCTATGGTGAAGTTACCATGGCGATAGCGCGGCCGATGAATCCGGCGGTCGAAGCGACGGCGCGCAGCGCGAGCAGCGAAACGGCGCTCGTCGGTGAATTGACGGCCGGTTCCGAGCAGGCGTTCGCCTATCTGCTCGCCATCTATCAAAATCCCGTTTTCAATTTCGTTACGCACGTCCTCGGCAATGAGGTGGACGCCGCCGACGTGGTGCAAAACGTTTTCGTCAAGGTCTTCCGCGGCATCAAGCATTTCCACGAGGAAAGCACTCTCAAAACGTGGATTTACCGGATCGCCGTGCATGAAGCGCTCAATCACCGGCGAAGCTGGCTCCGGCGGCTGTTTCATGAACCTGTCTCGATGGACGATCCTGAAACCGGCGGCGCGCTCGCCATGCATCACGCGGACCGAAGTCTCGCCGCTCCCGACCGTTTGCTCGAACAAGCGGAAACGCAGGAGTTGGTGAGGAGAGCCCTGATGAGCATCCCACCGCCCTATCGCCTGATTCTCGTGCTGCGCGAGATTGAGGATTTGAGCTACGAGGAAGTGGCGGCGGTTACGGGTTTGGCCGAGGGCACGGTGAAATCGCGGCTGCGGCGCGGGCGTGACCTGCTGCGCCGGAAGCTCGAAGGACATCCGGGGGTTTCAAGCTGATGCGCGACGGGATGTGCGAACACGTTCGCGGTCGGATTTCCGATTACCTGGACAACGCGTGCAGTCCGGAATCGCTGCGCGGCATTCTGTCCCATCTCGGCGCGTGCCAGGCCTGCCGTGAGGAATTTGCGCGGGCGGAATCGGTCTCGCAGGCGCTGCGCAGCGCTCCACGGCTGCGCGTCTCACCCGACCTGGCGCTTCGGCTTCGCGTGCTGCTTTCGCAGGAAGTCCACCGAAACGCCTGGGGCCGGCTGTGGGTGCATTTCCAAAACGCTTTTCAGCCGCTTTGGCTGCCCGCTTCAGGCGGAATCGTGAGCGCACTGATTTGCCTGGGACTTCTCATGGGCCAGGGCGTGCCGCCGGCGGCCCACACGCCCGATGTTCCCACGGATATTTCGACTCCGGCGACTTTGCAGGATCTGAATCCCGTGAGTTTCAACGTGGGTGCGAAACCCGTAATCGTTCTCACCACGGTGGACGCGCAGGGACAAGCGACGGGCTATAAGATCCTTTCCGGCCAGCATTCCCCCCAACTGACGCGGCAGCTTGACCGCATGATTTACTTCAGCTTATTTCATCCCGCCACGATGTTCGGCAGGCCCACGAGCGGCAAAGTGGTTCTGATGGTGCGGCGGATTACGGTGCGAGGTTAGGCGGCTTGCGCTTGAGGCTTCCGCTCGACCCAGGCTCACGCAAGCGGCAGCAACCCCGAAGGGGCGCTGCGTGCGCCGCCGCTCTGGCGCTTGCTCTCCTGGCGACGCCGGCCTTTGCTCAGCAAGGCGACGTGCGCCTTGAATCGAGCGAGCGATTGTTCTCCGTGCTCGCGGCCCTCAATGCGGGCGGCTATGATACCGGGCTCAGCGCTCAGCCCATGGAGTCGGCGCGGCTCGCGTTGCGCTCGGCGCTCGCGCAGAAGAAAATCCCCGTCCTTCCCGAAATCGCCAAATTTTACGAGATGCATCGTATCCCGGACAATCCCGGCCGGGACCTGGGGCAATATGTTTCGCTCGCCCTGCTCTTGGGTCCGCCGCCGGATTTCAAGCTCCAGGTGAACGCCGATGAAGCGCCGCCCGACGCCCGCGATGTGATCCAATTCATCCCGCTGCTAAAAGAGTTTTACCGGCAAGCCGGATTGGCGGAACTCTGGGCGAAGATGCAGCCGAAATATGAGGAGCAGATCCGGCAAGACAGTGGCCCCATCCGAACCGCGATTGAGGGTACGGACGGATTTCTGCGGTTCCAAAGCGGAGCTTATCTCGGACGGGCGATGACGATTTACGTGGATTTGCTCGGCGCACCTGGCGAAGTTCAGGCGCGGAACTACGGCGAAGATTATTACGTCGTCCTTACGCCCTCGGAAAAGCTGCGCGTCAGCGATGTCCGCTTCGAATACATGCATTTTTTGCTCGACCCTCTCGCAGCGAAATATTACACGGAGATCGAGCGCGCGCGGCCGCTCCTTTCCATCGCGCGCAAGGCGCCGGCGCTTGGCCGGGACTTCAGGCAGGATTTCTCACTGCTCCTGACGGAATGCCTGATTCATGCGGCGGAAATTCGAATGGACGCTTTGCCGCAGGCCCAGGCGCAAGCGAAAGTGAAGGCGCTGACGGCTTCGGGATTCATCCTTGTGCCCTATTTTTATAAGGCGCTCGGCGAGTTCGAGCGCGGGCCGGCATCCATGGACGTCGCCTACGAGCCGATGATTCTCGGCATCAACCCGAAAAAGGAAGCGGCGAACCTCGCCCATGTGAAATTCAGGGTTCCGCCGACGACGATTGGCCGAGCGCCCCAAGTCACGGCGAAGGTGCGAATGCTCGACGCCGGGGACAACGCGATTTACACGGGCCATTATCCTGAAGCGGAATCGGCCTTTAAGCAAGTGCTTGAAACCATGGACCCCAAAAGCGAGCGCGCCTTGTTTGGAATGGCCGTCGCGGAAAGCAATCTCCGCAAGCCGGATCTCGCCGTCCAATACTTCAAGGAGGCGCTCGCCACCGCGCACGATTTACGGATCGTCACCTGGTCGCACATCTATCTCGGCCGCATTTATGACCTCATGGGTGAGCGCAACCTCGCCCTCAAGCAATATCAAGCGGCGTCGCTGACCGCCGCCGAGTTCCCGGACGCCGTTCGCGCCATCCAATCCGGCCTCCGATTGCCCTTTGGGACAATGTAGAGGGAGGAGAACGCTCGCCGCCCGGAACTTTGGGGCGCCTTGTAATTCCCCTATCCCCGCGATACAATCAAAGGGTCAATCAGGCCCAGGCGTGGAAAGCCGCGCGAAAGGGTTCAGGGCGAATTTGATCGCTTGAGCCCGTCACGAAATGCGGGACTCTGCCGCACATTGAAAATCACGATTCGGCCGGATGATGATGGAAGAAACTCGATTTCAAGGAGGGTTGGAATGAGGAATAGATTAATGATCGCCGCGGTGACGGTTCTCCTGTTCGGCACGGCGGGATTTGCGGGCGCAAAGGGCAAGTCAACCGGAAAAGTAATCTACGGTGTGGTGACGGATACGCACTGCGGGCTTGCGATGTCCACAGCCAGCGCGGCGCACGCAGCGTGCGTCAAGAAGTGCGTGGCGGGAGGCGCGAAGTACGCGCTGGCCTCTCACGGCAAGCTGTATCAGCTCGAGCCGCAAGAGAAGTTCTCGGAGTTCAGCGGGAAGCACGTCCGAGTGTACGGCCATGTGAACGGCGACGCAATTTCCGCGGTAAGCGTGAGAGCGGTCGTCTGGCACCCGAAGAAGAAGGCAAGCTAAAGTAAGCCCTGAAATGAAGCGGCAGGGACCGGGCGGCCTCCTCGGATGAATGCGCCGCAATGAGGGCGCGATGGGTCTCGTGCGTGGGCGCGCCCAGGCTGGGAAGAGGGCTCACTCGAGTCTCGGGGTGAGCTATGGTTATTCGAAAGTGAGGGAAAGCCCGCGGCTGATCGCGGGCGCTCGATTATGGACAGTTCAACAATGAATCAGGAAGGCAAGCACGGCGGAAAGGATTGGAGCGCCCGCCGGGTTGGAACCACCAGCTTCGCAATATCAAAGCCGAAGCGTAAGCGGCGGAAACTCCGCCAAACAAGGCTCAAGAACCGACTGCGCTCGCGATAGCGCAGCGGCCTCGCCGTGCAACTTTTTGGCGCCGCAGGGATTCTATAACAGTGGGTCCGAATCAAGCGGGCACCGGCTGATGAATTTCACAAAAATGCCGAAAGCGCTCGGAGCGGCGACGCTCGCTTTGCTCCTGTGGGGCGGGTTCGCAGCGGGCGCGCAGCGGCCGGAATTACCGGGTCCTCAGCCCTCCAGCGCCCAAACCACCGGCGGGCAGAATGCCCCCGGGGAAGGGCTGCAATTCTCCCAAGAGCATCCCATCGCCCCGGAATTCAATCTCACGGACATCAACGGGCTGCGACTCAGTCTTCACAATTATCGCGGCAAAGTGGTGTTGCTCGATTTCTGGGCAACCTGGTGCCCGCCCTGCCAGGAAGAAGTTCCGGAATTTGTCGGGCTTCAAACGAGGTATGAGAATCTCGGATTGCAGGTGATCGGCATCGCGACGGACGATCATCGCGAGGCGGTCGAGCGGTTTTACCGCGACGACATGATGAATTATCCCGTGGCGATGGCGACGCGAGCGATTCAATCCGCCTATAACGTCGGCTACAGCCTGCCCACGACGTATCTCATCGGACGCGACGGGCGAATCTATGCACGAGTCGTGGGTGCGCCGTCCGACCCCGCCCAGCTTGAACAGACCGTCCATGCGCTGCTCAAGCCTCTCTCAAGTTATCCGCCGGTTCTCGAAGCGGGGGCGGAAAGGCCTCAAGGGGCCGAGGCGCCGAAGGCGGCTGCAACATCGCGGCCGGCTCCCGAAACGGCGCCGATAGTGAAGCCCACGGCAGTGCCCGCCTCGGCAACTCCTGCCGCGCCTCCGCCCAACCTGAGCGATCCGAGCCCCGCGGAAATTCCCGGCATGATCCGGGAGATTGCCGCAAAGGAAACTCTCTTTCAACACGCCTTCGAACAGTACACCTACCATCAGCTCAACAAGGTCGAGACGCTCGACGCCGGCGGTTACATTGACGGCCAATGGCAGCAGAATTGGGACATCCTCTATAACGACCAGGGCCAGCGCTTTGAGCGGGTGACTTACGCGCCAGTTCCAAATTTGAGGGGCATTCTGATGACCGAGCAGGATGTCAAAGGATTCCGCAGCATTCAGCCGTTCGTGCTGACGACGGCGGATCTGCCGAATTACGAGGTGAAATATCTCTCCCACGTGAAGCTCGATTACATCACAGCTTATGTCTTTTCGGTTCGCCCAAAAGTCATCGAAAAAGGCCGCGAGTATTTCAAAGGAGTGATTTGGGTGGACGATAAGGACTTGCAAATCGTCAAGACCGAAGGCCGAGAAGTTCCTCAGATTCACAAGAAGGGTTACGAAAATCTATTTCCCAGTTTCACGACCTACCGGAAGCAGATTGACGGCAAGTACTGGTTTCCGGTTATGATCCTGGCCGACGACACGCTTTATTTTTCGCAAGGCCCGGTCCATATCCACGAAGTCGTGAAATTCACCGACTACAAGCAGTTCAGCACCCGCACACACATTCTCTCCTACCGGCAGGCGACGGGTCCGAGTGGAAAACCAAGCAAAACCCCCGGCAACCAGTGAGGGTTTCACGAAGTGCGGTGTTTTCGCTCGCGTGGCGAGTGCGCCGGAGAGCGGTAAGCCTCCCGAGGGCGAATCCGGCCTCGGAGTGATTGGAAATATCAACCGATGATTGATCTTCACACCCACACAACCGCCTCGGACGGAACGCTTGCGCCCGAGGCTTTGGTGGACCTCGCAGCGGAGAAAGGCTTGAGCGCCATTGCAGTTACCGACCATGACACGGTCGCCGGCATCCCTCCAGCTTTGGAACGCGGGGCACAACGCGCTGTGACGGTAATTCCAGGCGTGGAATTGGGCGCGCGCTGGGCGGGCAGCGGCCAGATGCACATCCTCGGCTATAGCCTCGATCACCGGAGCCCCAGGCTCCTCGAGCGGCTGGCATGGCTCCGGGCGCGGCGCCGGGAACGGGGGGAGGAAATTGTCAAGCGATTGCAGGCGACCGGAGTGAAGCTCTCCTGGGACCGAGTCTTGAAACTCGCCGGTGTGGGCTCGGTGGGACGGCCTCACGTTGCGAGAGCGCTCATCGAATCAGGACAAGTCAGGGACATTGCCGAGGCGTTTGACCGCTACCTGAGCCCCGGAAGACCGGGATTCGCTGAGAAAATTCAGTTCACTTCGCGCGAAGCGATCAAGCTGATCTGTGCGGCGAACGGTGTGGCAGTCCTTGCGCATCCGAGCACACTCAAGCTTCCATCGGACCAACTTGATTCGGCCATCACGAACCTGATGGGCGAGGGATTGAGGGGAATCGAGGTCTATTGGACCAAGCACAACCCGGATGAAAGAGAGCAGTACCGCGCGCTTGCTGAACGACATGGCTTGATCGCCACCGGAGGGTCCGATTTCCACGGCAGCAATAAGCCCGAAATCGAACTCGGGGCAGGGTTGGATGGCCAATTCGACGAAGCTCAGCTCTTGTCAGCTCTTTCGAGGCGAGACAAGCGGACGCCGGCCGAATGAGTCTGTTGACTTTATAAATCAACGAGTTGCGGCGGGCGAGGCCGGCTCGTTACCCTCAGAAACCATTATAAGTTATTGATAATTAAAAGGTTACTTTAAATCCGCATTGCCGGATTTATTTTTTATTTTAGCTCCAATAAGTATTGAACTTTCCTCAATAATCAGATAACATCGTGCCCACGAGCATGATGCAAGCTCCCTTCCGAATCGCACTTCTACCGGGTGACGGAATCGGGCCGGAAGTTGTCTCTGAAGCGGTCAAGGTTCTGCAAGCGCTGGAAGAAGTGCTTGGCGCAACGTTCCGTTTTCAAACCGGATTGATCGGTGGCGCTGCGCTCGATCAGACAGCGTTGCCGCTGCCGCCGGAAACGATCTCCATTTGCAATAGCGCCCAAGCGGTTCTGCTCGGGGCCGTGGGAGGGCCGCAGTGGGATTCGAAGCGCCCGGAAGTTCGTCCGGAGCAGGGACTCCTGCAATTGCGCCAGCGGCTTGGTCTCTTCGTCAACCTGCGGCCGGCGAAGGTCCTCGAATCGCTGGTGAATCTTTCCGCGCTCAAGCCGGATCGCGTGCGCGGAACGGACCTGGTGATTGTCCGCGAGCTGCTTGGAGGAATTTACTTCGGAAATCCGCGAGGCATCTTCGCGCGCAACGGCGAGCGGATGGGCGTCAATACGGAAGTCTACCGGGAACATGAGATCGAGCGCGTGGCGCATCGGGCGTTCGTGCTGGCGCGGACGCGGCGCAACAAAGTGACGAGTGTGGATAAGGCGAATGTGCTTGAAAGTTCGCGCTTGTGGCGCGAAGTCGTCAAGCGCGTAGCGCTTTCATATCCCGATGTCGAGCTGGACCACATGTACGTGGACGCATGCGCGATGCGGCTCATCGAGAATCCGACAAGCTTCGACGTCGTCCTCACGACCAACCTTTTCGGCGACATTTTGAGCGACGAAGCGGCGATGCTGACGGGCTCGATCGGGCTCCTGCCTTCGGCCAGCCTCGGCGAGCATTCCGCGCTCTACGAACCGATTCACGGTTCTGCGCCCAGCATCGCGGGGCGAAAGCGCGCGAATCCGATCGCGGCAATCGCGTCGGCGGCCATGATGATGCGCTACTCGTTCCGTAAGGAGGACGTTGCCGATGCAATGGAGACCGCGATCGAGCGCGTATTGAAGCGCGGCGTTCGCACGCCTGACCTGCCCGGCCGCAAGCGGCCCTTGACCACCTCGCGCGTGGGCGACCTGGTCGCCGCTGAAACCTGCAAACTGCTTCGCCACGCAACATCCAAGAAACCTTCCCGCCGCCGGAAGTAGCCTTCCCCCAGGGGTCACAATCCAGAAATTCAACTCCGAGCGCAGGGATTTGTTCGATTCGACCGATTCGTGTATCGTGTTGGTTTCAAGCTGTTCCCGAGAGAAAAACAAGAAAAGGTCTGCCTCGCGCCGCGGAGCGGACTCAGGACTGATTCAATGGCAAGACCGAAATCGAAAGAGCTTTTCAAGCGAGCGCTCAAGTTGATGCCGGGCGGAGTGAATTCACCCGTTCGCGCCTTCCGCGCCGTCGGCGGCGAGCCGGTTTTCATGGCGATGGGGCAAGGCGCGCGATTGATTGACGCGGACGGAAACGCCTATCTCGATTACGTCATGTCCTGGGGGCCGCTGATTCTGGGGCACGCCAATCCGGAAGTCGTCGAGGCAATTCGCGCCGCGGCGGAAACCGGAACGAGCTTCGGCGCCTCGACGGAAGCGGAAGTGCTTCTCGCGGAAGCGATTCAATCCGCATTTCCTTCCATCGAGCGCATTCGCCTGGTCAATTCCGGGACAGAAGCGACGATGTCCGCATTGCGGGTGGCGCGCGCGGCGACGGGAAGAGAAAAGATTCTGAAGTTCGACGGATGCTATCACGGCCACGCGGACACCATGCTTGTCAAAGCGGGCTCGGGGGTGGCGACGCTCGGCTTGCCGGACAGCGCGGGCGTGCCGAAGTCGCTGGCCGAGCTGACCGTCACGCTGCCTTACAACAACCTGGAGCTGCTCGAAGAGGGCTTTCGATCGCACTCGAAGGAGTTCGCCGCCGCGATCATCGAGCCGATCGCCGCGAATATGGGCGTCGT
>JAKASG010000057.1 GCA_021828285.1 Acidobacteriota bacterium
CGGCCTCTTCACCACGGTCGCCGGGGGCGACACCAACACCGCCAGTGGCGGCTCCGCCACGGTCGCCGGGGGCAGCGGCAACACCGCCAGCGGCAATGCTAGCTTCGCTGCCGGCTGTGACGCACACGCCGCCACGGATGGCTCGTTCGTCTGGAGCGGCTACAACGGCGGATGCACTCCGGTCACCGCCGCCACCGTCGGGGAGTTCCTGGCGCTCGCGCCCGGCGGGGTCCAATTCTATACCAACACCAGCCTGACCGCCGGCCTGGGGATTGACACCTCGGGGAACGTCACGGCCGCGTCGTTCAGCGGCAGTGGCGCCGGGCTGACGAGCCTGAATCCGGCGAACATTGCTTCCGGCACGGCCGTAATCAGCATTACGGGTAACGCCGCCACGGCGACGAACTCGACGGAACTCAATGGCGTGGCAGCGAGCGGCTACGCCACGACCGGCGCGAACACGTTCACCGGGAACCAAACGGTCACGGGCAACGTCGGCATCGGCACGACGACGCCCGCGGCCACGCTGGACGTTGAGGGGCCGGCGGCTGGAAATGGCACGAATGGTCTGGACGGACTTCACGTCACGGCTCAATCCGGCGGCAATTCCGCGGCTTTGTTTGGGACCGGGGGGAGTGGCGGCAATATCCTAATCCAGGGCGGCGCGGGCGGCGCGGAAACTGCCTTGGGTGGAAGTGGAGGTCCCGGCGGCAATATCATTCTCAATCCTGGCGCGGGGGGGGGGTGGCCTCCTCTCCCCCGGCGCCCCTGGCAATGTGACCGTCAACGGCAACCTCAACGTGACGGGCACGATCACAGCGGGGACGAAGGACTTCAAAATTGACGATCCTATCGCCCCTGCGCGCAAGTTCCTCTATCACGCTGCCATCGAGTCCGACCAGATGGCCGACCTCTACACCGGCAACGTGAGGCTGAATGCCCACGGCCAGGCCACGGTGCAGCTTCCGGCCTGGTTTGAGGCGCTCAACCACGACTTCCGATACCAACTGACGGCTGTCGGCGCTCCGGCGCCCAACCTCTACATTGCCCAGGGGATCGGGCACAACCGTTTTGAGATTGCCGGCGGCGCGCGGGGGCAGGAAGTCTCCTGGCAGGTGACGGGGATTCGGCACGATCCGTATGCCCTGGCGCACCCGTTGAGGGCCGAAGTGGAAAAGCCCGCGGCTGAGCTGGGCTACTACCTTCACCCGCGGCTCTACGGGCAGCCCGAGACCAAAGGTGTCGCCTGGGCTGAAATACACCGTCAAGCCGCGCCGCCCCGCGAGCGCAAGAGGAGCGCCCGGGCGGCGAGCGAGAACGGGCGCGCGAGATCGGCCGGCAGAGGTGTGCCACAGGGACAGCCGCTGAATGGCACAGCTCTGGCCGCGCTTGCCGCATCCAGCCGCAGCAAGGAGGTCGAGATCCGGCAGCTTCGCGCTCAGGTGGAGCAGCTGCAAAAGGCGCAGCAGCAGATGGCGATTCTGCTGACGAAACTCGACTCCCGCCTTCGCGGGAATGACAAGACGGAGAACGCGAGCGCGCACCGTGGCATGGGCCTCCGGCCCATGGCCCCGCGACGGCGAGACGCCCGCGCCACGCCGCCGGCGAAACGTGCGCAAATCGCCCGCGTGAACTTCTGACCTCAGGCTCGGCCGGGGGCGATTCACGGATCGCCCCCGGCCTTTTCATCCGCCGATTACGCGTTCGATCCACCGTCCCGGAGCCTTGCCCGTTTCCTTCGCGAGAAATCATCGGGGCACCTTCCGCAGAGCGGTCGCGCGTGTTTTCAGTTCGCGTGCGTTACCAAGTTTCAGCCATTTCGCACTGGAAGCAGCCTCCGGCTTGACGCCTGGGGGCAAGCCAACTAAAATGGGTTTTCCGGATGGGCTGCTTCGGCTGAAAAAGCCGCAATGCAATTTCAGCGTTAAGTTCCGCACGGAAAGGCTCGAACGCAAACGGCGATGCTGGATGGACAGATTCCCGAGGGTCTAACTTTCGATGACGTTCTGCTGCTACCGGCGAAATCCGCCGTTTTGCCCGCTCACGTCAATCCCTCAACCCGGTTCACTCGCAACATCACACTGAACATTCCCATCGTCAGCTCGGCGATGGACACGGTTTCGGAATCACGACTGGCCATTGCTCTCGCACAGCAGGGAGGGATGGCCATCATCCATCGCGCCATGCCCCCCGACCGGCAAGCCCAGGAAGTCGACAAGGTCAAGCGCTCGGAGAGCGGCATGATCGTTGACCCGGTTACGATCGGTCCGAAGAACCGCATCGCCGACGCGCTTGAAATCATGCGGAAATACAAGATTTCCGGCGTTCCGGTGACGGAAAAAGGAAAGCTTGTCGGGATTTTGACGAACCGCGACTTGCGGTTCGAATCGCGCACGGACCGGCCCGTCGAGCAGTTGATGACCAAGGAAAATCTGATCACCGTTCCGGTGGGAACGACGCTCGATGAGGCCGGGAAGATCCTGCACCAGCACCGCGTGGAAAAACTCCTGGTCGTGGATAGCCGCTTCATGCTGAAGGGGCTGATCACGGTCAAAGACATTCAAAAGCGGGCGAAGTATCCGAATGCAGCGAAGGATGCGCAGGGACGGCTGCTGGTGGGCGCGGCCGTCGGTGTGGCGGGCGATTATCTCGAGCGCGCGAAGGAGCTGGTGAAGGCGCGCGCCGACTGCCTTGTCGTGGACACCGCGCACGGCCATTCCGTGCGCGTCATCGCTGCGGTGCGCAAGCTGCGGGAAGAATTTCCGAAGCTCGACCTCGTCGCCGGCAATGTGGCGACGTGCGAAGGCGCGGGGGACTTGATTGAGCTGGGCGTGGACGCAATCAAAGTGGGCATCGGCCCCGGCTCCATCTGCACGACGCGCGTGGTGACGGGAGCGGGCGTGCCGCAGATCACCGCGATCTCCGAATGCGCGCGCGCGGCGCGGCGCGCCAAAATTCCGATCATCGCCGACGGCGGAATCAAATTCTCCGGCGACGTGACCAAAGCGCTCGCCGCCGGCGCGAGCACAGTGATGATCGGCAGCCTCTTCGCCGGCACGGAAGAAAGCCCGGGCGAAACCATCCTTTACCAGGGCCGGACCTTCAAATCTTATCGGGGCATGGGCTCGCTCGGCGCGATGTCCACAACCACAAGCGACCGTTATGCCCAGGAAGCGGATCCTTCGAAAGCCGTCGCCGAAGGGATTGAGGGCCGCGTTCCTTACAAAGGCTTGCTGAGCGAGATGGTCGCACAGCTCGTGGGCGGCCTGCGCTCGGGCATGGGCTACTGCGGCTGCGCGACGATCGAAGAGTTGCAGAAGAAGGCGCGTTTCATCCGGATTACCACGGCCGGCCTTCGCGAGAGCCACGTGCACGACGTCATCATCACCAAGGAAGCTCCGAATTACCGCCTCGAATAATTCACTCTCGCAGGACTCGCTCCGTTTGCGCAGGTTTCGAGTGGTCCTATGGGCCCTGGTCGCCGCGTGGGCGGTCCTGATTTACTACCTTTCGACCGTCACTTTCGGCGGATCTTTTTCAGCGCTCCTGCTAGGAAAAATACTCGCCACCCTTCACGTTCACGTTACCTCGTCCACCTTTGCGGAGCTCGATTTTCTCTTTCGCAAGGCCGGCCATACGACCGAATACGCGATCTTTGCCATGCTGCTCTACGTCGCGGGCGCTGGCGAAAAAGCGGTTCGCTGGGACACTCGGCGCGCCATCGCTTCAATCTTCATCGCCGGGCTTTACTCTCTCACCGACGAGTATCACCAAAGTTTCGTTCCCGGCCGGGGCCCTGCGCTCAGCGATTGCGCTTTGGACACCCTCGCTGCGGCATTCGGGATGCTCATCGTGTACGTTGACACGCTTCTCTTCGGCGGAGGGAAGCCGCCGGCAAATTCTCTTGATGAATCAAGATAGAGCGCGCGGCCGGGCGGGTGGGATGAAAAAAGCGCGATGGCCGCACGCACGAGGACAGGGACTCGCTACTCTTCCTTCTCTTCTTTTTTGGCAGGGGCTGTGGGCGGAGTCGCCGGTGTTGCGGCCTCTTCCTCAGCCGCTTTCCGTCGCCGCTCCGCGCGGCGTTCGCGAGCTTCCGCCCGCTTCTGGAGCACGCTCGAATCCACCAGCTCGAGCACCGCAGTGTCCGCGCCATCGCCGACCCGCCAGCCGGTGCGGATGATCCGTGTATAGCCGCCCGAGCGCGAGGCGTACCGTTTAGCGATATCCTCAAAAAGCTTTTTCACCGCGGGAGCCGTCAGACAATATGTCGCCGCGAGCCGTCGCGCATGGACGCTATCCCGCTTGCCGAGCGTAATCATGCGTTCGGCGGCGGCGCGCGCCTCCTTCGCCTTCGGCAGCGTCGTCTGGATGCGCTCCTCAAGGATCAACGAGGTCACGAGGTTGCGCAAAAGCGCGCGGCGATGTTCGGTATTACGGCTTAATTTTCGGCCCTGATTTCGATGGCGCATCGTTCGCTTCCTGCCTTAGGCGGGCGGCTGAGGCTGATCGCCCGAAAACATGATGGGATTGCCCTTCGGGTCGAACTTCATGCCCAAACCCAAACCCATCAGCGCAAGGATTTCCTTGATCTCGTTGAGCGACTTCCGCCCGAAGTTCTTGGTCTTCAGCATCTCCTGCTCGGATTTCTGGACGAGCTCGCGGAGGGTCGTGATATTCGCATTTTTCAGGCAATTGTACGACCGGACGGAAAGCTCCAGCTCTTCAATCGAGCGGTCAAGGTTCTGGTTGGGTGGAACGGCGGGCCGCTCGGCCACAACTTCCTGATCACTGCCCTCCTGATCGAAGTTGATAAAAATGTTCATATGGTCCTTCAGGAGGCGCGCGGAAAGCGAGAGGGCGTCCTGCGGCGTCACGGCGCCGTTGGTCATCACCTCAAGCGTCAGCTTATCAAAATCGGTCGTCTGGCCGAGGCGCGCGGCTTCGACCACGTAGTTCACTTTCCGCACCGGAGAATGGACGGAATCCATCGGAATGTAACCGATCGGCAAATCTTCATCCGCATTCCGCTCGGCGGGGATGTAGCCGCGGCCCAGCTTGACGCGCATTTCGATATTGAGCTTACCGCCCTCGCTGACGGTCGCGAGGTAGACATCCTTATCCAGAATTTCGACGCCCGCTTCTTCCTGGATCATGCCGGACGTCACTTCGCCAGGTTGATCGGCCTGGAGGTAAAGCGTTTTCGTCGCCTCGCCGCTCATCTTGAGAGGAATCTGCTTGAGGTTCAGGATAATGTCGGTTGCGTCTTCGACGACGCCGGGAATCGAAGAAAACTCGTGCAACACGCCTTCAATTTTGACCGCGGTAATCGCTGCGCCCTCAACCGACGAAAGCAGGACGCGCCGCAGCGCATTGCCGATCGTGGTGCCGAATCCCCGCTCGAACGGCTGGGCGGTAAAGTGGCCGTACTTCTCGGTCAGCGTGTCCATGTCGCAGATCACGCGCTTGGGTCTCTGGAAGCCTTTCCACATTGTACTTCACTCCTTCCGCACGCAGGCCCGATCCCGTTCCGGGCCGCCGCGACGATTACTTTGAATAAAGCTCGACGATCATCTGTTCCTGAATGGGGAAGTTCACGTCTTCCCTGCGCGGAAGCGAAACCACTCGCCCCTTCATTTGCTCGCGATCGAATTCAAGCCAGGGCGGAACGCCGCGGTGGCTGGTCAGATCGAGCGCCCGCGCCATCGCTTTGAGGTTCCGGCTTGCCTCCATCACGGCAATCTCCTGTCCCGCCGCAACCTGGAAACCTGGAATATTGACGCGCCTTCCGGCGACTCCAATGTGCCCGTGGCGGACGAGTTGGCGCGCTTCAGCGCGCGATGTGGCGAGGCCCATGCGGTAAACGACGTTATCAAGCCGGCGCTCGAGCATGGCGAGCAGCGCAGCGCCCGTTACATCCTTGGACGCCGCCGCCTTCTCGAAGTAATTCCTGAATTGATTTTCCTGAATGCCGTAAAGCCGCCGAACCTTCTGTTTTTCCCTCAACTGAAGGCCATAGCCGACCGTCTTTGGCCGGCGTGCCTTGCCGTGCTGTCCAGGCGGAAAGTTCCGCTTCTCAATGGCACACTTGTCTGTCATGCAGCGCTGTCCCTTCAAGAACAGCTTCTGCCCTTCCCTTCGGCACAGCCGGCATACCGCTTCTCGATACCTCGCCAAAACAACCTCCCTGCTCACATTGAGCGGTTGCGTGATGAACTGATTTTCAGATTGAAGCGCGGCGCCTCAGGGCCCGCTCCATCGTCCAATCGCCCCGTCACTCGATTCCTAAACTCGCCGCCGCTTCGGCGGACGACAACCGTTATGGGGAATCGGCGTCACGTCAATAATCCGCCGAACATCCAGCCCCGCCGTCGAAAGCGCACGGATCGAAGATTCTCGCCCGGAACCCGGTCCCTTCACGCGGACCTCGACCGTTCTCATTCCATGATCGCGGGCGACGTTGCCGGCCCGCATCGCCGCTTGCTGCGCGGCGAAGGGAGTCCCTTTGCGGGATCCCTTGAATCCGAGCGACCCCGCGCTCGCCCAGCAGATCAGCTTCCCCTCGCCATCCGTGATGGAAATGTGCGTGTTGTTGAAGGTCGCCTGGATGTGCACAATTCCATGCGGCACAATCCGTTTTTCCTTCTTCTTGAACGCCTTCTTCTTTCCCGACTTTGCCGCCGCTTTCGCCATATCTCCTCAATCAGCCGGCCAGCGTTCCGCCGCTTCGCCGGCTTCGTCCTAGGTTTTCGCCGTGGCTCGCTTCTTGTTTGCGACGGTTCCCTTGCGCGGTCCCTTGCGAGTCCGCGCATTGGTATGCGTGCGCTGCCCGCGCACCGGAAGATTCCGCCGGTGACGCATGCCGCGGTAACAACCGATTTCAATCAGCCGCCGCACGTTCAGCGCCACATCTTTTCGAAGGTCCCCTTCGACGCCGCCTTCATCCTCAAGAATCTGCCGGATTCGGGTGACTTCCTCTTCGGTCAGGTCTTTCACCTTCCTGTTCGGATCCACTCCGGCGCGGTGCAGAATCGAGAGCGACCGCGTGCGGCCGATGCCGTAAATATAGGTCAGCCCGATTTCAACCCGCTTTCGGATCGGCAAGTCCACACCGATAATGCGTGCCATTCAATTCCTCCTCGACTAACCCTGGCGCTGCTTGTGCTTCGGATTTTCGCAAATCACTCGCACCACTCCGCGCCGTTTCACGATCTTGCACTTGCGGCAGATTTTCTTGACCGAGGACCGCACCTTCATTTTCGTTCTCTCTCCCTCACGCCGTCTTCCGGCGCCTTCGCGCCAGGTGGCGACCCCGCCTCGCTATCGGTACCGGTAGACGATCCGTCCGCGCGTCAGATCATAAGGCGAAAGCTCAACGGCGACCTTATCTCCCGGAAGGATGCGGATAAAATTCTTTCGCATCTTGCCCGAGATGTGCGCAAGCACCCGGTGCTTGTTTTCAAGCTCCACGCGAAACATTGCGTTCGGAAGCGGCTCGATGACCGTCGCCATGACCTCGATCGCGTCTTCCTTTGCCATTGTCCTCGACTTCCGGCGATTTCCGGAGCGCCTTCTACCGCTCCACGGCCGCCTCGACCGCGGGCCCGAGGGCCGTCAGTATCTCGGCTTCTTCCGCTGTCACGGCGATCGTGTGCTCGAAGTGCGCCGAATAGGCGCCGTCCAGCGTCACCGCGGTCCATTGATCGTCCAGAACCCGCGAACCCGACTCGCCCGCGTTGACCATCGGCTCGATGGTAAAGACCATCCCTTCTTTGAGCACGGGGCCGCGTCCCGCAACGCCGAAATTGGGCACTTGCGGCTCCTCGTGATATTGCCGGCCGATCCCATGCCCCACAAATTCCCTCACCACCGAAAATCCATTTGCTTCCACATGACTCTCGACAGCCGCAGAAATATCTCCGATTCGATTTCCCGCCCGCGCCGCCTGAATGCCTCGCATCAACGCTTCTTCGGTCACGCGAAGCAGTTTCGCCGCCAACGGGGAAATTTCACCCACCGCCACCGTAATCGCCGCATCGCCATAGAAACCATCCAGGATGATTCCCAAATCGAGGCCGATAATGTCGCCTTCCCTCAGCCGACGATTCGAGGGAATGCCGTGAACGATTTCCTCGTTCACCGACGTGCAGAGTGTTCGCGGATAGCCATGATACCCTTTCGATGCCGGAACCGCTCCAAGCTCCGCCAGGCGCTTCTCGACAAAACGGTCGAGTTCGAGTGTCGTGACGCCTGGATGCACGCGCTCGCGCGTCTCCTCGAGCACTTCGTGGACGATTCGCCCGCTCATGCGCAGCTTCGCGATTTCCTCCCGGCTTTTGCAGACAATCACGAATACCTCAATTCGCCCGCCAGATCCCGGGCAATCACCGGCGGTTCCCGGTTGCCGTCCGTCTCGTGAAGAAGCGTGCGCTCACGGTAATAATCAATCAGCGGGCGCGTTTGCCGTTCGTAGGCTTCGAGGCGGCGGCGGATAGAACCTTCATTATCATCCGCTCGCGATTGAAGCGGCGTTCCATCCACATCGCACAATTCATCCTGCCGCGGCGGGCTGAAATAAATATTATAAATCTTTCCGCACACCGGGCACGTCCGGCGGCCCGTCAATCGCTTGAGGAGGACGTCGGATTCGACTTGCAAGTTCACCACCAGCGGCTTGCCAAGCCCTCGTCTTTCCAGCATATCATCCAAAAAGACCGCTTGCGCGACCGTCCGGGGAAAACCATCGAGGATAAATCCATTCCGGCAATCCGTCCGGCTCACGCGGTCTTCCACGATTCCGCAAACGACCTCGTCCGGCACGAGCTCGCCCTGCTCCATCTTCGCCTTGGCCGCGAGTCCGAGGGGCATCCGACGCGCCACCGCTTCGCGCAGGATCTCGCCTGTAGAAATCTGCGGGATCCCGAATTCCTTCGAAGCCTCCGTCGCCTGCGTTCCCTTTCCCGCGCCGGGTGCGCCCAAAAAAATCAACACCTGCGCTCTCACTGTCAGTTACGCTCCTGGGCGCTCAGGAAGACGCCGCACGGCGTCCGCGAATGCGTCCTTTCTTCAAAAATCCGTCGTAATGGCGCATCACGAGCTGCGCCTCAACCTGCTGAACGGTGTCCATGGCCACGCCGACGACGATCAGCAGCGACGCTCCTCCGAAATAGAAATTGACGTTCAGGCCGTGGAGCATCCACCCCGGCATATGCGAATCGAACCACCGCCCGCCGAGCCACACGGGCAAGTCGTTCAGGCGCGTTCCGGCAAGCATGAAGTCCGGAATGATCGCGATGATGGCAAGGTAGATGGCGCCGACCCAGGTGATCTTCGTCAGAACGTCATCCACGTGATCGGCCGTCGGCCTGCCCGGCCGAATGCCCGGGATAAAGCCGCCTTGCTTACGGATATTGTCCGCCACGTCATCGGGGTTGTAAATAATCGAAAGGTAGAAGTGCGCGAAGAAGATGATGAGCGCGACGTAGGTCAAGGTATAGAGCGGCTCCGCCCAACCGAACAGGCGCGTGAAGTCGTTAATCACTCTTCCGATCGGCCCATGTTTTCCGGTAAACAAGCCGATGGTCTGCGGAAAAGTGAGCAGCGAGACGGCAAAAATGATCGCCATGACGCCGCCGCTATTCACTTTCAGCGGCAAATGGGTTGAAACCCCGCCAACGACTTTCCGGCCCACTATGCGCTTTGCATACTGAATCGGAATTCGCCTCTCGCCCCGCTCGACGACCACGATGAACCCCACCACCACGAGCATGAACGCGAGGAGCAACAGCAGCATCGGAAAGCTCCAAACGCGAGTCACGAAAACCTTGTTCCACACGCCCGCGACGCCCTGCGGCAGTCCCACCACGATGCTCGCAAAAATCAGCAGCGACATTCCGTTGCCGATGCCGCGCGCCGTGATCTGCTCGCCAATCCACATGACGAAGACCGCGCCCGCCGTCAGCGTTACCACGACGGTGAAGATGAATCCGGCGCCGGGATGGAGCACGAGCGGCATGCTTGCGCTCGACTGGCGCTGCAAGGCTACCGCGATGCCGAATCCCTGGAAGGCGGAAAGGCCGACCGTGAGGTAACGCGTATATTCGGTGATCTTGCGCTGCCCCATCTCGCCTTCTTTTTGCAATTTCTCGAGCGTCGGCGAGACAACGCCCAGCAGTTGCAGGATGATCTGGGCAGTGATGTACGGCATGATCCCGAGCGCAAAGACCGCCATGCGCGCCAGGCTGCCGCCCGAAAACATGGAGAGCAGTCCGAGAAGCGTGCCGCCGTACTGCGAAAAAGCCTGCTCGAAAACCGCCGCGTTGATGCCCGGCGTGGGAATGAACGACCCCAGCCGGTAAACGGCGAGCATCATCAGCGTGAACAGGATGCGCTTCCGGAGATCGGGGATTTCCGTCAGGCTCTTGAGCGAATCGAACATCAGGCGATAACCTCCGCCTTGCCACCCGCAGCCTGGATTTTGGCGAGCGCGGACTTCGAGAAGCGCTGCGCTTGGATTTGCAGAGGAGCTTTCAGCTCGCCATCGCCCAGAACTTTGACGCCTTCTTCAACCCGCCGGATGAGCCGCCGTTCAATCAAGCGCTCCGGCGTGACCGGCTCCGCTGCGTTCCAATCCGAAAGATCGCCGAGATTAATCACCGCGAAGCTCTTCTTGAAGATGTTCGTAAAACCTCGCTTCGGCATGCGGCGATGGAGCGGCATCTGCCCGCCCTCGAATCCCGGGCGAATCCGGGAACCCGCGCGCGACTTTTGCCCCTTCGAGCCTCGGGTCGCCGTTTTGCCGCGCCGCGAGCCCATCCCCTGTCCCAGGCGTTTCGGCCGCTTGCTGGCGCCTCGCGGCGGCCGGAGAGTTCCGATATGTGTGGTTGCGCTCATTATTTCTTGCCCTTCTTCTCAGACGCACGAGCGGGCTTCGATTTCTTGGCTTCGGATTGGGCCGGCCGTCCCTTCGCCGCCTTCGTTTTTTCCCCTTTGTCAGTTTTCGCAGGTCTCTTCGCTTGAGCGTGCGCGTCCGGTTTCGCTCCGCGCTTCGGCTTGCTTCCGGCCGCGGCTTCGCCCCTCTCTTCAGAGATTTCACCGCCCGGAGCAGGCACGGCAGCAGCTTCGGACTTCGCGGGTGCGGGTGCCGCTGCCTCGAGTTCGGACGCCGCGCGCGCCGGCTTGTTTTCCGCCTCGCGAACCGTGTATTCGGGTGTGGTGAGCCACGCGGGCTTCTTGATCGCCTCGACGACTTGGACCAAATGCGGAACGCGGGCAATCAAGCCGCGGATCTGCGGCGTATCCGGCCGCTCGACGACCTGCCGAAGCCGCCGAAGGCCCAGGCTGCGGACGATTTTCTTGGCGCGGCGCGGAAAGCCGATTCCGCTGCGCACCCACTGGATCAGAATTTTGCGTGATGTGTTGCCGGACATTCGGTTCAAATCTCCTGCAGCTCTTTGCCTCGGGTCGCCGCGACTTCGGCCGCGCTCCGCAGCTTCAGGAGCGCATCCATTGTTGCCTTGACGACGTTGTGCGGGTTCGTGGTGCCGAGCGATTTCGAAAGCACGTTCTGAATTCCGGCAGCCTCGACCATCGCCCGCACCGCTCCGCCCGCAATGACGCCCGTCCCTTCCGGCGCGGGTTTCAGCAGCACGCGGCCGGCGCCAAAGTGGCCGACCACGACGTGAGGAATCGAAGTGCCGGTAATGTTCACTTTTCTGAGCGATTTCTTGGCCGCTTCGATCCCTTTGCGAATCGCCATGGGAACTTCGCGGGCTTTTCCGCTGCCGTAGCCGACGTGCCCGCTGCCGTCGCCGACGACGACCAGCGCGGAAAAGCTCAGGTTCTTGCCTCCCTTCACCACCTTGGTCACGCGGTTGATGGAGACCACCTGGTCTTTCAGTTGCAGCGAGTTGGGGTCAATAGCGACTGCCAAGAGCGTTCGTGCCTCCTCTCGAATCCTAAAACTTCAATCCGCCTTCGCGCGCGGCGTCCGCGAGCGCTTTCACCCGGCCATGATAAACGTATCCGCTGCGGTCGAAAACAACTTCAGCCAGGCCCGCCGCTTTCGCGCGCGCGGCCAGAATCTGGCCCACCGCTTTTGCAGCCGCGACGTTCCCTCCGGTCTTCATCGTCTTGCGGACTTCCTTGTCAAGCGACGAAGCGGAAACCAGCGTCTGGTCGCTTGCATCGTCCACCACCTGGACATAAATGTGTTTGAGCGACCGGTAAACGCTCAGCCGCGGCATCGCTCCGCGCCCGCGCGCTCGCCGGCGAATGCGCGTGTGGACTCGTTGCCGCCTCAGGTTTTTTGATAAACGATTCAGCATGCGATTTTCCCTTTACGCTTTCCCGCCGCTCCCGCCTGCCGCTGCGGCCGCTGCCTTGCCCACCTTCTTCTTCAGCCGCTCGCCCGTATATCGAATGCCTTTGTTCTTGTAGGGGTCCGGCGGGCGCAAGCCCCGGATTTCCGCCGACGCCTGCCCCACCTGCTGCCGGTCAGCGCCCTTCACGACGACGTGCGTCTGCTTCTCCACGGCGATCGAGATACCCTCCGGGATGGGAAACTCGATGGGATGCGAATAACCGAGCGTGAAGACCACCGCCTTCCCTTTGACTTCGGCGCGATAGCCGATGCCGACGATGTCCAGATGTTTTTCAAATCCGCGCGTCACGCCCCGGACGGCGTTGGCGAGTAGCGCGCGCGCCAGGCCGTGAACGGCCGCATAGCGCGTCTCATCTTCGGCGCGGAGGAGCCAGTTTCCGTCTTGCTTTTCGAGCCGGATTCCTGAAGGCAGAGGAACACTCAGGCTGCCATTCGGTCCGCGGACGTGGACCTTGGAGTCCTTCGCCTCGAGCGTAACGCCGGCCAGCGCTTCAATCGGTTTTTTGCCAATTCGCGACATAAGGCCTTTTATTCAACGCCGCAGAGCAACTCGCCGCCCACTCGCGCGCGACGCGCCGCTTTGCCGCTCATGACGCCCCGCGGGGTCGTCAGGATGTTGACGCCTAACCCTCCGAGCACTTTCGGAATTTCCAGCGCGCTCACAAAGACGCGCCGTCCCGGGCGTGAGATGCGGTAAAGCTTCGTAATCGCGCTCTTGCCTCCGTCATCGTACCGCAGAACGATCCGAAGCACTTTCCGCCCCCCTTCATCGGTCAGCTTGAAGCTGCCGACGTAGCCTTCTTCTTTGAGGACGCGAGCGATCTCCACCTTCAACTTCGACGGTGGCATGTCCACGCGGGGATGGCGCGCGCGGGCCGCGTTGCGAATCCGCGTCAGCATATCGGCAATCGGGTCAGTGATTACAGCCATAAGCGTTCTTCAATCCTTCGCGCAGAAATTTCCGCTTCGCCGACGGCTACCAGCTCGACTTGGTCACGCCGGGAATATCGCCTTTGAGCGCCAGTTGCCGGAAGCAGAGCCGGCACATCGCGAACTTCCGCAGATAGCCCCGCGGGCGCCCGCAAATCCGGCAGCGGTTGCGGTGACGAATCTTGTACTTCGGCTTGCGAACCAATTTTGCCATTTGGGATGTTCGAGCCACGTGTTAGCCTCCCGCCTTTTCCGCTTCTTCGGCCGCGACGCCCCGCCGCCGCGTCTCCGTCCGAAACGGCATCCCCATGCGCCGCAGCAACGAGAGCGATTCAGCGTCCGTCCGGGCGTCGGTCACGATCGAGATGTTCATCCCTTTCATCTTCTCGACTTTCGTGTACTCGATTTCCGGAAACACTAGCTGATCGCGCAATCCAAGCGTGTAGTTGCCGCGCAGATCGAACGCCCGCGTTGAAAGCCCGCGGAAATCGCGAACTCGCGGAAGCGCGACGTTGAATAGCCGGTCAAGAAACTCGTACATCCTTTCGCCCCGCAGCGTCACCATCGCGCCGATCGGCATATTCTTGCGAAGATGAAAATTGGCGATGGATTTCCGCGCGCGCGTAATCACGGGCTTCTGCCCGGTGATTTGCCCCAGTTCCCGCGTCGCCGAATCGAGAAGCTTCGCGTTCTGGATCGCTTCTCCCAGGCCCATGTTGACGACGACCTTCTTCACGCGCGGCACGGCGTTCGGATTCGTGTAGCCGAATTCCTGCATCAACGCGGGCGCGACGTCCTTCTGGTAGCGTTCTTTAAGCCGCGGCGTCATTCTCCCTGCTCTCCGTTTCGCTTAAACATCGAGGATCTTTCCGCATTTCGCGCACTGGCGCACGCTTTTGCCTTTTTCGCCGCCCGCCATTCGCTGATGCCGGATGCGCGTGGGGCCGCATTCCGTGCAAACCAGCGCGACATTCGAGACGTGAATCGGGCCTTCTTTTTCGAGAATGCCGCCGCGAATCTGCTTGCCGGGATTGGGGCGCGTGTGCCGCTTGATCATGTTCGCTTTCTCGACGTAAACGCGCCGTTTGCGCCGATCCACTTCGAGGACTCGGCCTGTCGCGCCCTTGTCCCGTCCGGTCGTCACCCGGACCATGTCGTTCTTTCGAATGTCGAGCTGCGCAGCCATCACAATACCTCCGGCGCGAGCGAAACGATCTTCAGGAATTTCTTTTCACGCAGCTCTCGCGCCACGGGCCCGAACACGCGCGTTCCGACGGGCTCGCCCGTGTCAGTGACCAGCACGGCGGCGTTCTCGTCGAATCGGATATAGCTCCCGTCGCGCCGCCGGTGCTCTTTCCTCATGCGCACGATCACGGCTTTCACAACTTTCCCTTTCGGAATCGCGCTGTCCGGCGCCGCTTCCTTGACGTTCGCCGTCACCACGTCGCCCAAACCCGCTTGCAGGCCGACGTCGCCGCCGAGCGGCAGAATGCAGGAAAGCTTCCGCGCGCCGGAATTGTCGGCGACCTGAAGGATGGTTCTCATGCCGATCATGGGGTCGCCTCCGGAATCGCCTCCGCCCGGCTCGCGCGCCTGATCACTTCGACCACTCGCCAGCGCTTTTGCGCGCTCAGAGGGCGCGTTTCTTCAATCCGCACCGTATCGCCCACGCGGCAGAGGGTCTTCTCATCGTGGGCCATGAATTTCTTTGACCGCCGCACCACGCGCTTGTAGAGCGGGTGCGTCACCTGCCGCTCGACGGTCACGACGACCGTCTTCTTCATTTTGGCGCTCGTCACGACGCCGACTTTCTGCTGTTTCCTCGTTGCCATCTTTCGTCCGATTCCTTCGCCGCCCCTTTTGCGGGCGGCCCTTACTTCGAAGGCGCTTTTTCAGTCTCCCTTTCGCGCTGAACCGTCTTCAGCCGCGCCAAACCCTTGCGAAGCTGCTGCAAAGACAAGAGGACGTCGGTCTGCCCGGTCGTGTATTGAAACCGCAGCCGGAGGATTCGGTCGCCGAAGTCCCGCGCGTTCGTGGTCAGTTCTTCGTCCGTCCACTCGCGCATGTTCTCCGCCGGCCACTTCCACTTCTTGTCCTTTTCGAGTTTCGCCGCCATCTCGAATGCGCTCCTTAAGCCGCCGCCAGCCGTGCCACAAATGCCGTTGCGATGGGAAGCTTATGGCTCGCGAGCCGCATCGCTTCCCGCGCTTCCGTTTCGGTCACGCCTTCCATCTCGAACAGGATTCTTCCCGGCTTCACGACAGCCACCCAGAACTCCGGAGCGCCTTTCCCCTTGCCCATGCGCGTTTCCGCCGGCTTCTTGGTCACCGGCTTATCGGGAAAGACGCGAATCCACAGTTTCCCGCCACGCTTGATAAAGCGGGTGATGGCAATCCGGCTCGCCTCGATTTGCCGGTCGCTGATCCATCCGGGATCGAGCGCCTTGAGTCCGTAATCTCCGAACGACAGGTCCGACCCGCGCCATGCCTTCCCGCGCATGCGGCCACGCTGCTGCTTTCGGTACTTCACTTTGCTCGGCATCAACATAAAAAGTTCTCAGTTCTCAGCTTTCGGCGCTTCGTACCGCCTGCTTCCGCCGCTGGGGCGGCGCTGCCCTCGGCGTTTTCACGCCGCCGGGGCCGCGGCGGGTGCGGCTTCGCGACGCCGCTTCGCCGCCAGAATCTCGCCGCCGTAAATCCAGCATTTCACCCCAATCACACCGTAAGTCGTGTGCGCTTCCGCCGTTCCGTAATCAATATCGGCGCGCAAGGTGTGCAGCGGCAATCGCCCTTGCAGGTACCATTCGCTGCGGGCGATTTCCGCGCCGTTCAGCCTTCCGCCGACGCGCACTTTGATACCCTTGCATCCGAAGCGCAGCGCCGAATCCACCGCCTTCCGCATCGCGCGCCGAAAGGCGACTCTTTTTTCAAGCTGCAGCGCGATCGATTCCGCCACCAGTTGCGCGTTCAATTCTCCGCGGTGCACTTCCTGAATGTTGATGGGCAGCACTTCGCGTCCCGTGCGTTTATGAACGTCCTGCCGCAGCCGGTCAATTTCCGCGCCTTTGCGTCCGATGATGATTCCCGGACGAGCCGTGTAAATCGTAATCTTGAGCTTGTTGCCCGGCCGCTCGATTTCAATCGCCGCAACGCCCGCGCTGCGCAACTGTTCTTTGAGCGCTTTCTTCAACTTCAAATCTTCGTGCAGCAATCCCGCGTAGTCCTTCTTCGCAAACCAGCGGGACTTCCAGGTCTTGTTGTAACCCAGCCGGAATCCGTAAGGATGAACCTTCTGACCCAAGTGATTTCCTCCTGTTCCTTCCGAGCCGCGTCAGCGCGCGCGCTCCGGCGCCTCGACCACAACCGTCACGTGACTCAAGCGCCGTTGATAACGATAGGCGCGCCCCATGGGCGCCGGTCGAATGCGCTTGGCGCGCGCGCCGTCGTTCACGTAAATCTCTTTCACCACCAGGTCGTCCACATCCAGCGACTCTGACTTCTGTTCGGCGTTCGCAACGGCCGAGCGCAGAACTTTCTCGATATCCCGAGTCGCGCGCTTCTTGGTAAACCTCAGAATGCCGAGCGCGTCTTCAACGCGGCATCCTCGGATCAAGTTCACCACCAGGCGCGCTTTCTGTGGTGACATCCTCAAGTGTTTTGCCGTCGCTCGCGCTTCCATGATTTCTTTTCGCCTTCGCGCGGGCTTCGGGCCCGCGCCCGTGCATGGCCTTAAGTGCGCCATGCCGGCTTTCTTAAGCCTTCGTCTCTCCGCCGCCCGCCGCCGGCGCCGCCGGTTTCGCCGCGGCCGGAGCGGCCGCTGCGGCCGCCGCGCGTTCGGCGGCGACCTTCACGCTGTGGCCTTTGAAGGTCCGCGTGGGAGCGAATTCTCCGAGCTTGTGGCCCACCATGTTCTCCGTGATATACACGGGAATGAACTTCTTGCCGTTATGCACCGCGATCGTGTGGCCCACCATCTCCGGAACGATGGTCGAACGGCGCGACCACGTTTTGACCACCCTTTTCTCGAAACGCCGGTTGAGCAGCTCGATCTTCTTGATCAAGTGCCCATCTACAAACGGCCCTTTTTTCAGCGATCTCGCCACTGCAACGCCTCCGCCTTATTTCTTCTCTCGCCGCCTGACGATGAAGCGGTCGGTCAATTTGTTATTCCGCGTTTTATAGCCGCGCGTCGGCTGGCCCCACGGCGTCACAGGATGCCGTCCGCCGCTCGTCTTGCCTTCGCCCCCGCCGAGCGGGTGATCCACCGGGTTCATGGCCACGCCGCGGACCGTCGGCCGGATGCCCATCCATCGCTTGCGTCCCGCCTTGCCGATGGAAATATTCTCATGGTCGAGGTTGCCGACCTGGCCGATCGTCGCCATGCATTCAAGATGCACTCGTCGCACTTCGCCCGAAGGCAGCCGCACCTGCGCGTATTCGCCTTCCTTGGCGAGCAACTGCGCACTTCCGCCGGCCGAGCGAACCATCTGCCCGCCGGCGCCGGGCCGCAGCTCGATGTTGTGAATCATCGTGCCTACGGGAATCTTTTTGAGCGGCAGCGCATTGCCCGCGACGATGTCCGCCTCAGACCCTGAAACCACCTGATCGCCCACCTTCAATCCCTGCACGTGCAGGATGTAGCGCTTCTCGCCGTCCGCGTAATGAATCAGCGAAATGAACGCCGACCGGTTGGGATCGTATTCAACGGTCGCCACGCGCGCCGGAATTCCGTTCTTGTCCCGCTTGAAATCCACCGCCCGGTAATGCCGCTTGTTTCCGCCGCCGCGGTGCCAAATCGTGATTCGGCCGCGGTTGTTGCGCCCCGAAATCCGCTGCTTCGGCTCGAGAAGCGGCTTGTAGGGGCTTGCTCCCGACAGCTCTTCAAAGGTCAAGCTGGTCTGGAAGCGCTGCGTTTCCGTAATGGGACGATACGTTTTGATTCCCATAGCTTTCGTCTCCGGGCGATTCCGGGTCCGCCGCATTTCGCGGGCGGAAGTCCTTGCCTCTCAAAAAATCTCACGCACTCTCGCCGAATTGCGGCAGCTTCGCGTCTGCTTTCACCCGGACGAATGCCTTTTTCCAATCCGGCCTGTGACCGGACGTTTGTCCGCGGCGGCGTTCCTTGCCCGGGAAGTTTGCCGTGCGGACGGAGAGCACTTTGCCGCGCAACTCCTTGAACGCTTCTTCAATCGCCGCGCGGATTTCAGCTTTCGTCGCGTTCGGCGTCACCTGAAAGCAAAGCGTGTGCGAGCGCTCCCGCGCCGTCATGCTCTTTTCGGTGATCAGCGGGCGCCGGAGAATTTGAAAAGGGCCTCTCATTTCCGCAGCGCCTCCTGAATGCGCACGATGGCCGCTTCGGAAGCGAGCAAATGGTCGTGACTCAGCACATCGTAGGCGCCGACCTTGTGATGCCGAACCACGGCGACCCCGCCGAGGTTCCGCGCGGAAAGCTCCAGGTTGCGGTTCGCCGCATCGCTCACCACCAGCGCCTTCGAGCTCACGCCGAGCTTGCGCAGAGCCTCGGCGAACGCCTTGGTCTTCGGCTCCGGCAATTTGAATCCCTCCACCACCGTCAGTTTGCGCTCAAGATACTTCGCAGCGAGCGCCGACCGCAGCGCGCCGATCTGCATCTTGCGCGGGATTTCATAAGCGTAGTCGCGTGGCTTCGGCCCATGCGCAATCGAACCGTGCCGCCAGAGCGAGCTCCGCGTGCTGCCCGCGCGCGCCCTGCCGGTGCCCTTCTGACGCCAGGGCTTTTTGCCACCGCCTGAAACTTCGCCCCGGCTCTTCGTCGAATGCGTGCCGCGCCGCTCGCTTGCGAGATGCGCCTTCACCGCTTCCCAGAGCAGGCTTTGGTTCGGCTTTGCGGCGAACAATTCGTCCGCGAGCTCGAGCTCCTTCACCTTCTGCCCATCGAGATTTTTGACTTCCACCGTCGCCATGGCTTGCCTTCGAACCGCCGCCCTCAAGTCGCCGTCTTTCGAATCTTATTTCTTCGGCGCTTCCGCCTTCCGCACGATCAAGTAACCGCCTTTTGCGCCCGGCACGGAGCCTTCAACGAGGATCGCGTTGTCGTCCGTGCGGACTTGAATGACCCGCAGATTGCGGACGGTCACGCGTCCGGCGCCCATATGCCCGGAGCCGCGCATCCCCGGCAGCACGCGGGAAGGAAACGCCGATGCGCCGATTGAGCCCGGCGCGCGATGGAACATTGAGCCGTGCGCACCGCTGCCGCCCCCGAAGTGATGCCGCTTGTGGAATCCGGCAAAGCCGTGCCCCTTCGAGATGCCGATCACGTCGACGCGCTCGTTCACCGCGAACTGATCCGCCAGGATCTTGTCGCCGACCTTCACTTCGCCCGCGTCTTCCGCGAGCCGTACTTCCCGCAGAAAACGGACCGGATTCGCGTCTGCTTTTTTGAAGTGGCCGGTCATCGCCTGCGTCACGCGCCGCGGGCCGGGCACTTCCACCAGGCCCAGTTGAACCGCTTCATAGCCGTCTTTCACCGCCGTCTTGCGCTGAATCACCACGCACGGTCCCGCTTTCAGCACCGTGACGGGAACGATGTCGCCGTTTTCGAGCGCCACTTGCGTCATGCCGAGTTTTTTACCGAGAATCGCTTTCACCATAACGGCCGGCCTTCAGAAATCAGCCTTCGCGTCAGCCCCGCAGCGGCCGACGGCGGAGCGTTCATTTCGGATGCTCCTTGCCGAACGCCTTGATTTCGATGTCCACACCCGCAGGCAAATCAATCTTGGTCAGTTGCTCGATCGTCTCAGGCGTCGGCTCAAGAAGATCAATCAGCCGCTTGTGCGTGCGGATTTCAAATTCTTCCCGCGACTTCTTGTCCACATGCGGCGAGCGCAGCACGCAATACTTATTCTTCACCGTCGGCAGGGGCACCGGGCCCGCCACTTGCGCCCCCGTGCGCTTCGCCGTCGAGACGATTTCCGCGGCCGATTGATCGAGAATCCTGTGGTCGTACGCCTTCAGCCGAATTCTGATTTTCTGATGCAGCATCAACTCTCAGCCTTTCGCCTTCGCGTCACTGCAAAATTTCGGTCACGCTGCCGGCGCCGACCGTGTGTCCGCCTTCCCGTATCGCGAACCGCAGTCCCTTCTCCATCGCAATCGGCGTGATCAGCTCGATCTCCAGACTCACGTTGTCTCCCGGCATCACCATCTCCGTCCCCGCCGGCA
>JAKASG010000113.1 GCA_021828285.1 Acidobacteriota bacterium
ACGGCATTGAGGTGGAAAATAGCTGCTGCGCTCTGATGCGAGGCGTGTTTTCGATTGGGAACAAAGGTGACGGCCTCTATGTGACGAGCACCACGGATTTATTCATTCAGCAGTCGCAGTTTGAGGACAACGGTTCTAACGGCGTCGAGATTTCTGGCGGCGGCATTCGCATGGTGCAGAACGATTTTGGCGGGAACAGCGGCGCCGGCATCCTGCTGGACAGCGGCAGCGGAGGCAACTGGATTGAAGATTCGCAGATTGATAACCAGGGCGACGGCATCAACCTGGGAACCAGCAATCAGAACACGATTATCGGCAACCAGTTCACGGGCACGCAGTCGGCCGGCACAGCCGACGGCATCTACTGCGATGGCCGATGGAACATGATCGAGGGGAACATTTTCCAGTTTGGGCCGTCGAATGAGTACCGCTACTCGATCAATTTGGACACCGGCGCCAGCTCCAACACGGTTGTGGGCAATAGCCTGATGGGGCTGAACAACGTGACTTCGGGCGGCGGAATCAACAATCCGAACGGCGCCGCGAACACGCTCAGCTCGAATTGGGTCTCGAACTCTTATCAGAGCGCCTCGACGCCGGAAACCTATTACAACAATATGCCGCTTCAGTGGTTAGAAACGTCAGGGAGCGCCTGGAAATCTCTGTGGCTGGACGGCTCGAACAATCTCAATATCAACTCACCTAATGACATTAACTTCCTCTCGAGCGGCTGGAGCACTCCGAGCATTGAGATGGACAGCGGCAACGACGGAGAGATGACGATTGGGGTCGGCCAAGCAAACTGGGTCGCTCTTTCGTCCCTGGGTGGTGTGTTGAGCACGACGAAATTTCAGCTTGGTAGTTCGAGCGGGCCGACGTGGACTTCGGGTTCCGGCGCGCCGAGCGGAAGCTGCACCAACGCCAGCCTGTACTCCAACACCGCCGGCGCGAGCGGCTCGACGCTCTACGCCTGCGTCGGTGGCGCCTGGAGTGACGTGAAGTAGGGCCTCGATACCGGCGCGGACGAGGCCCTATCACGGCGTGAAACTGCCGACTGCCAAACAGAGCGGCTTGCGCCAGCCCGCGCGCACAGGCTATGATTTGGCACATGCGACGGGGCCCGGGCCGGGTTGGTCCCGGGGCGTAAGCGTGCAAGGCGGGGCGGTGTGCCGGGTACCTGCGCCTGGGGGTACCCATCGTGTGGGTACGCTTCAATCCACGGTTACCCGTTTGTCGTGTCCCTTCGGAGGTGCCGAGCGTGGGCTCGCGGCTAGAAGCTAAGAATCCCGTCCTGGCGGAAATCTTACGCTCCGACCGCGTGCGGGACTCGAGCGGGGCTGAGATTCCGCTCGACGCCAACAACATTTCCGCCCTTTACGCCGACGCTCTTTACCAGACAATCTTAAAATATGCTCCGGCGACGGTTCTTGAGATTGGGATGGCGTTTGGCATATCCTCGTTGGCCATTCTGACCGCCCTGGAAGAGATCGGGGGTGACGGTAAGCTCATCTCGATTGACCCGGAGCAAGCCGGCGAAAAATGGAGGGGCATTGGGATTGCCAACGTCGCCACGTGCGGTTTTGCGGGGCGACATGTCCTGGTTGAAAAGCCGGACTACCTTGCGCTGCCGGAGTTGCTCAACTCCGGCCTGCGGGTCGAACTGGCCTATGTTGACGGGCGGCACACCTTCGATTATGTATTCCTGGACTTCTTTTACATTGACAAGGTGCTCGTGCCCGGGGGCATTGTCGGATTCAACGATGCGGGGTGGCGCGCGGTGCATAAAGTCTTAAAGTTCGTGACCCGCCATCGGAAGTACGCGGAGATTGAGGTTGGTTTGAAGCGAACCTACGATGCTCGCAGTCCTCTGAGAAGCCAGGCGCGGCGAGTCCTCGGCGCCCCGACGCAGGACCGTTACTTTCGAAAGCTGGCTGATTGGGAGCCGGCGTGGAACTTTTTCGCGGAATTCTGATTCACGATAGTACGAGGCGGCGCGGCGACGGTGGGGCGGGGAGGCTGGAAGCGTTCAACTTCGGCTCCCGGGAGATTCTCCGCCTTCGCCTCCGCACGCAACGGGCTAGAGGCTTGACCGGAAGGGAAGGGCTGTTGTCGCCTATCGAACAGGGATGACAGACTGGAAAGCAAAATGGATTTCTCCATGATGCTCGCGGAGATACGGGGAGCCGCGGCGCATCCGGGAAAGGTTCCGCGGTATGCGCGGCGCAGGTTGCGGGAGACCTTTTTATGGAAGCGTCGCTACGCGCGTCTGCGAGGGCCGAAGACCACGGTGCTTCCCCAAAGCGATGAAATTGACCGGCAACTTATCCTCGAACTGAGGCAGGCGGGGCTGGGGCCATTGGATTACCAACTGGATCTCGAGGATTATCGCGCCTATTTACGGGCCGCCGGGTATAACCGATTTCCCGGCTATTACCGAGGCGGCAGATCGCGGGATTTCCCTTCCAAAGCGGTCCAACACTATCTCGCGGCAAGGCTGCTGGCTCTCGAGTCCGGTGACACTTACATTGATGTGGCCAGCGCCGATTCGCCGACGCCGGAGATTTACCGTTCTATTTACGGGTGTCGCGCCTACCGCCAGGATCTAGCGTATCCGGAGGGGGTCCACGGGGACCGGATCGGCGGGAGCGCGGTGGCCATGCCTGTTGCGGACGGCTTCGCCACAAAGCTGGGCCTGCACTGTTCGTTCGAGCATTTTGAGGGCGCGGCTGACATCGAGTTTATAAGGGAGGCGGCCCGCGTGCTGAAGCCCGGAGGGAAGGTTTGCATTATCCCTCTTTATCTCTATCCGACCTACACGATTGTTACCGACCCCGTGGCTCTGCCTCGGACCGGCATCGCGTTCGAGCCCGATGCCGTGCTCTATTGCTGGAAGGGTTATGGCAACCGTCATGGCCGGCTTTACAGCGTGGCCAAGTTGGTCTCGCGCATTGCGAAGAACTTGCATGGAATGACGCTGACCCTCTATTTTCTCTCGAACCGACAACGGATTGCCCCGAATTGCAACGTGCGGTTCGTGGCGCTGCTTGAAAAGAAATCCACCCCGCCGTCAGAATAGATTTGTTAGAATCCTCACTACGCTGCTCGGGGCAGAGCTCCGAGGGAAGGGGCTGCGCGCGTCATGGCCGGATTCAGGCGGAGGTTTCCGGGGCATGAAGCGCGACGCCATGAAACGACGGGGCGCACCGGTTGTCCTCAAATAGCGCCGCTCGGATGAGGTGATGAGCCGTGGCCCAAGGTAGCCAGCCCGCGTTACGTCGGAGCACGAGGGTGCAAGTGAGAATTCCGGTGACCGTCTCGGGAACGCTTCCCGAAGGGCAGCCTTTCACGGAGGACACTTTTGTCCTCACTGTCAGCAAGCATGGGGCGAAGCTCAAAACGAAATCGCGGTTGCAGACGGGCATGCAGGTTACGGTGAAGCCCAAATTGCGGAAAGAGGCGGCGGAGTTTCGCGTGGTGTGGACGGGCCGACCGGGGACGTTGCGCGAGGGCGAGGCGGGCATCGAGTATGTCAAGGTGTCAAATCTCCTGGGGATCTGGTTTCCGTAATTT
>JAKASG010000058.1 GCA_021828285.1 Acidobacteriota bacterium
GCGTCCGGGAACTGGAAGAAGCTTTGGCGCGCGTCCAACAACTCCAGGGGCTCTTGCCGATCTGCATGTATTGCAAACGGATCCGCGACGACCAGAATTACTGGCAGCAGGTCGAAACCTACATCGCGGATCATACTCACGCGGAGTTCAGCCACGGCGTATGCCCGGAATGTTACGCCAAATATGTCGAACCCCAGCTCAAAAAAATATAACACTCGCGCCGCGCGCCGCCGGTTTTCTGCGCCCCGGCTTCCTTCTCTCCTGCGCGGCCACGAGGGATGGGCGGCGAGCGCCTCGCTGGTAGTTCTCTTCAAGACTTCCCTGCAGGAGACGCGACTTCCATTGAGGGCCGAACACCTGGTAATCCTCCTCGGCATTGTCGCCTTTATGTCCGCGATCATCTGGGGCTCGCTGCTTCAGCGGCGCCTTCACCAACAAACCGGTCTTCTGCTCACGCGATTACGCCGGATTGCAGCGCTCGAGGCGCGCTATCGTCAGCTCTTTGAAAACGCCAACGACATTATCTACACGCGCGACCTGGAAGGAAAAATTACCTCGCTCAACCGGACCGCCGAACGGCTGCTCGGATATAAGAAGGAGGAAGCAATCGGGCGCAGTATCAACGAATTTCTTCCACCGGAACACCGCCGACTCATGGCCGAAGTCAATCAGCACATGCTCGCCGGAAAAGGCAGCGAAACATTTGCCGCCGAGATTTACGCGAAGGATGGCCGGCGCATTCCGCTGGAAATTCGGCTCAGCGTGATTTACGAGGACGCAAAGGCGGTGGGCATTCAGGGCATCGCGCGGGACGTGACGGAACGCAAGCGCGTGGAGGAGGAGCTCGAAAAAGCCAAAGCTGCCGCGGAGACGGCCAGCCGCGCCAAGAGCGAATTCCTCGCCGTTATGAGCCATGAAATCCGCACGCCCATGAACGGAATTCTCGGGATGACGGAGCTTGCGCTCGAAACGCCGCTCACCCCCGAACAGCGCGAATACCTCACCGTGGTCAAAGATTCGGCGGACTCCTTGCTCACGCTGATCAACGACCTGTTGGACTTCTCGAAGATCGAGGCGGGAAAACTCCAGATGGACGTCGTGGAATTTGAGGTGCGCGACTTCCTCGCGCACACACTCCGGGCCTTCCTGCCGAGCGCCCGCGCGAAAGGTCTCCGGTTCGATTGGAGCACGGAGGAGAATATCCCGGAAACGCTCTGCGGCGACCCGGGCCGTCTCCGGCAGATTCTAGTCAACCTGGTGGGCAACGCGCTGAAGTTTACCGAGCGGGGAAGCGTGAGGGTCAGCGTTGCGGCTGATTCAAAAACGAAGGGCGAGGTCGGCTTGTGTTTCCGCGTCGCCGACACCGGGATCGGCATTCCACCCGAGAAACAGACAATGATTTTCCAAGCGTTCACGCAGGCGGACAGTTCAACAACGAGAAAGTACGGAGGGACGGGCTTGGGCTTGACGATCACCAAACGTCTGGCGGAGCTGATGGGGGGAAAGCTTAAGGTTGAAAGCGCAGCAGGGAAAGGCAGCGTGTTCACCTTTACGGCGCGCTTCGTGCGGTCCGTGCCGAAAGCCGATGGCCTCCTGTCTGCGCGGCCGGTGCGGCTCGATAACTTACGAGCCCTGATTGTGGATGATAACGCCATCAATCGGCGCCTGCTGGAAGCCATGCTGGCCGGCTGGAGAATGCGGCCGAGCACAACCGCATCCGCAGAAAAGGCGTTTGCGCTCGCCGAGGAAGCGGCGCGAGAAGGACAACCCTTCGCGCTGGCGCTGCTCGACTCTCAAATGCCCGATGCCGATGGTTTTGCGCTCGCCCGGCGGTTCAAGGAAAATCCTGCCCTGACCGGCATGCCGCTGATCCTGCTGACTTCGGCGGGCCAGCGCGGGGATGCGGCACGATGCCGCGAACTGGGCATCGCGGCCTATATGGAAAAACCGGTGCGCCAGTCCGAGCTTTTTGACTGCATCGCGATGGCCCTCCACCAAGAAGAATCGTCTCTTCAGCGCCCTGCAGTAGTCACGCGACACTTGCTCCGCGAGGCAAGGGAAAAACTGCGCATCCTGGTGGCGGAAGATAATCCGGTGAATCAGAGGGTCTTGGAGCAATTGCTCGAGAGGCGCGGACATCGAGTGACCGTCGCGGCCGACGGAAAACAAGCGCTCGACGCGCTCGAGCGAGCCCGAGACGAGCCTTTCGATTTTTTGTTGATGGATCTTCAGATGCCCGAAATGGATGGCTTAGAAGCCACGGCAGCGATTCGATCGAGAGAAAAGCCGGGTGAAAGACACCTGCCTATCATCGCGATGACGGCGCACGCGCGAACGGAGGACCGCGCACAGTGTCTCGCCGCCGGAATGGATGGATATCTTTCGAAACCGGTTCAAGTGGATAAGCTCATCGAGACGCTTGAGGGTGTGCGCGTGGCGCGGATTGAAGCAGAAGAAACAGCGGTGAATGCGCTTCCCCCTGCGGCGTTTGACTTCGAGGCAAGCCTCGCGCGCGCCGGCGGCGACCGTGAACTCCTCGGGGAGCTGGCAGAGCTATTCGAGCGGGAAGCTCCGGGAATGTTCCAGCGGATGCGCGATGCGGCGGAGCGGGGCGATGGTCTTGCGCTCGCGCAGTCAGCTCACCGCCTGCGCGGTTCGGCGGGCGCCCTTGGCGCGGCGGGAGTTGCGGAACTTTGCGAGAAAATCGAGCTTGCGACGCAGGAAAACAAACTGGCAGAGGCCGCGGGGCTTCTGCCCCTGCTTGAAGCCGAACTCACCCGGTTGACGGCGGGCTTGAAAACCTCCGCGCATCCGGCTGTCTCCGGACCGAGTGCGGAGGACGCGCACTCCTCTTGACGCGAGGCTGAAACTGTTGTCCACTGTCTCAGAGGCCGGGCCAGCTCCCGGCCTAAGCACAACAAGCCGGGCCGGGAGGCTGACTGATGAGAATTCTTATTGCGCTTGAAGATCCTTCGGAAGTGCGATCCCTCGAAGCGAAGCTCACGCAGGAGGGCTACGAAGTCGTTTTGGCAGGCAACGGGTCGGAGGCCTGGCTCGCGCTCCAGAAAGACGGCGCGCCGAAAATCGCCATTCTCGCTCGCAAGCTGAGCGGCCTCGACGGCCTTGGGGTGTGCCGCGAAGTTCGCAAGCACGAGAACATGGATTACGTTTATATCGTGCTCGTCGCCGATCCGGCTTCAGAACTCGACGATCTTAGACAAGGCCTGGCTGCGGGCACCGATGAATTTCTCATTCGCCCATTCGACGATGCGGAATTGCACGCCCGGCTGCGTGCGGGACGCCGAATCCTTGGGTTGCAGCAGGACGTGAAGGCCTCGCAGGAAGCCTTGAGCTATCAGGCGTCGCACGACCCGCTGACGGGCGTGTGGAATCGCGCCGCAATCCTGGACGTTCTGCGTCGCGAACTGGCGCGCGGCCGGCGCGAAAAAGCCCAGATCGGGCTGATTGCGGTCGAAGTCGATAGCTTCAAGAACGTCAGCAGCCAATTTGGGAATCTCGCGGGCGATGCTGTGCTGCGGGGGACCGCGCGGAAGCTGCGCGCCGCCATTCGGCCTTACGACGCGATTGGCCGGTTCGACACCGACCAGTTTTTCATCGTCGTCCCGGGCAGCGATGCGAAGTCGGTCGAGGGACAAGCCGGCCGGCTGCGCGCGTCGGTGGCTTCCGAACCGATTGACGTCACCGAGTGGGGCAAAAACCTTCCCCCTGATAAGGCCAAGCTCGTCGTGACAATCAGTCTCGGCATCGCCTTGAGCCAGGCCGATCAATCACTCGATCCTTTGGTCCAGGCGGCGCTGAAGGCCCTCGAACGCGCAAAAAAGGCAGACGTAAACCGTCTTGAAGTCGCACCGCATCATGGCTCCACTTCATAGCGGCCGCTGCCAACAAGGCTTGCCCGTTCGGACGCCCTCCCATTCTGTGCGGGCGTCCGCCCACGAGTTCACAATCCGCATTTATTGCTCGCATAGACCGATTTAATGGGCGATTCGTGCCGTCGGCATCTATAATCAGGATTCGCTCGCTCTGCCGCTTGATGTAGAAGCAGGAGGAATTCACGCGATGAAAAAGTTGGCCGTGTGCGCGGGACTGGGGCTCGTGCTGGTTGTCGTAACGCCCGGGCCCCGAAGCTTTGCGTTGGCGGCATCGGGGATTGGGCAAAGTCCGCAGGCTGCCGCGCAGACGGCCGGCGTGCGCATCGCCAAACTCGAGCAGCAAGTCGCCGCGGCGCAAACGGCCGGCGACAACGCCTGGATGCTGGTCTGTGCGGCGCTCGTTCTGATGATGACCGGGCCGGGACTGGCGCTCTTTTATGGCGGGCTCGTGCGCCGGAAGAATGTTCTCGCCACCATGATGCAAAGCTTCATCCTGATGGCGCTCGTCACGTTACTCTGGGCATTATTCGGCTACAGCTTGTGTTTCAGTCCCGGCGACGCCGTGATCGGAGGATTCGGCGCAGTTTTCCTCCGTGGCGTGGGCGGCGCGCCCAACCCCGCTTATGCTGCGACCATCCCGCAGCAGACTTTCATGGTCTTTCAGTTGATGTTCGCCATCATCACGCCCGCGCTGATTACAGGAGCTTTCGCCGAACGCATGAAGTTCAAGGCAATGGTGCTTTTCATGATTCTCTGGACGATCGTCGTTTACGATCCCATGGCGCACATGGTCTGGGGAGTAGGCGGACTGCTCAACGCGGCGCAAGGCGGCAGGTTCCCCACGCTGGATTTCGCCGGCGGAACGGTGGTGCACATCACCTCCGGCGTCTCGGCTTTGGTTTGCGCCCTTTATCTTGGAAAGCGGCTGGGTTATCCAAAGGAGCCGATGCCGCCGCACAACGTGGTTTTGAGCGTCATCGGAGCCTGCATGCTTTGGGTCGGATGGTTCGGATTCAACGCCGGCAGCGCGCTTTCCGCCGGAACGCTTGCGACGAGCGCGTTCGTCGCCACGCAGTTCGGCGCGGCGGCGGCGGCTCTCGGCTGGAGCGCGGCCGAATGGATTCGCAACGGCAAGCCGAGCGTGCTTGGAGCGGCTTCGGGCGCGGTTGCGGGACTCGTGGCAATCACCCCGGCTTCGGGCTTCGTGGGGCCGATGGCCGCGCTGGCGATCGGAGCAATCGCCGGCGTCGGTTGCTACTGGATGGTGACGAAGGTGAAGCGCCGGTTTGGATATGACGACTCTCTCGATGCGTTTGGAGTTCACGGCGCCGGCGGAACAATCGGCGCGCTGCTCACCGGCATCTTTGCATCGAGCGCCATCAACCCAATCTTCGGAGACCACAAAGGCGGTCCCTTGCCGGTCGGTTTGATTAACGGCAACGCGGGCCAGATGCTCAACCAACTCATGGGAGTCGTCATCGCCTGGGGACTCGCGATCGCCGGAACGCTCGTAATTTTGAAGGTGGTGGATCTCCTCGTTGGCCTGCGCGTTCCGGAAGACCACGAGACGCGGGGGTTGGACCTCTCATTACACGGCGAGGAGGCGTACAATGGGGAAGCTTGAGCAGTCCGCCGCGCCACGAAGCGCGGGTATCCGGCAGCGACGATTGGGAGAGAAAACGCTATGAAGAAGATTGAAGCGATCATCCAGCCATCCCGCTTCGATTCCGTAAAGGACGCTCTGCACGAAATAGGCATTGACGGTATGACGGTGACCGAAGTCCGCGGTCACGGCCGGCAAAAAGGCCACACGGAAGTTTACCGCGGCAATGAGTACACCGTGGACCTGTTGCCCAAAATCAAGATCGAGATGGTCATTCCCGATAAACTCTCCGATGCTGTTATTCAGGCGATCTTGAAAACCGCTCGCACAGGAAAAATCGGCGACGGGAAAGTCTTCGTTTATCCCGTCGAGGAGGCCATCCGGATTCGCAACGAGGAGCGGGGCGAAACCGCGCTCTGAGCGATTGCGGGGTGCGGCCGGCGCCTGCACGCCTTCCAGATCGTTGCCTGGAAGATCGCTTGAGCGAATCGCGCCGCCCATGCCATTGACCTCGAGTGCTGCATCTCTCTCGGAACTCTATCGCTCCGAATTTTCGAGCATCCGCCGGGAATTCGAAACGGAGGGTGACGGGCGGACGGTGCTCGCGCGGCGCACGGCGTTGCTCGACCGTATCCTGCGCGAGCTCTATTCCACCCGCCTTTCTCCAAACCTGAAAGAGCCGCCGGACTTTTGCCTGGTGGCGCTCGGAGGCTTCGGCCGGCAGGAGCTTTTCCCCCATTCGGATATTGATCTCCTGTTTCTTGCGGAAGATGAGCAGGATCTTCGGAAATTCGCCGACCCGGTGTCAGCCATGGCGCGCGCACTTTGGGACTCCGGCCTGCGCGTCGGGCAACACAACCGGGCGCTCGCCGGCTGCGTGCAGCTCGATCGGGATAACCTCGAATTCAGCGTGGCTCTGCTCGATGCACGGCGCGTCGCGGGAAACCCGAGCTTGTTTCTGAGGCTGCGGGATGAAGCGATTCCCCGGCTCCTTCGCTACGAGGGACAGGCGATTCGGCGAGATCTCCTCGAAGTCACCCGGCGGCGCCACGCGAAATACGGAGATACCATCTTCCATCTCGAGCCGAACCTGAAGGAAGCTCCGGGCGGGCTGCGCGATTATCACGTCGCAAACTGGCTGGGCGCGATCTCAAAGGGGGAAGTGTCCGGCGAAAGAACCGCGCGGGATGATGGCGCCGAGAGACTGCGGCCGGAGGCGGCCGATGCCCTTCGGTTCCTGACCGATACGCGCTGTTTTCTTCACTTCATCCATGAGCGCGATGACAACCGCCTGACTTATGAGCTGCAGGAGCGCGCGGCCGCGGCGGGCATCGGCGTGGCGATGGGCCGGGCCCTCGCGCCGGCGGAATGGATGCGAACTTACTACCGCCAGGCGCGCGCCCTGCGCCGTCTGCTCGATGAGGCCGCGGAGGCGTCCCGGCAAAGCGAGCGTGCACCGCTTGCCGGCCTCTTCCGGCGATCGAAATCCGCGCTCTCTGACCCCCATTTCATCATCGCGCAAGGCCGCATGGAATTCCGCCGGACGGAACAGGCTGAAGACCCGTCCGCCTTGCTGCGCGCCTTCGAGTTTCTTGCGCTCCACGGCTTCGAGCTCAGCCCCGAGTCGGCGCGGGCCATCGAGCAGGGGAGCCTCCTCCGCGCCGCGGCACCCCCCAACCCGCCCGGGACATGGGAGGCTTTCGCACGAATCCTGACGGCGCCATATGCCGCTCACGCGCTTCGGATCATGCACAGTCTTGGCATTCTCGAAAAATTCATTCCTGAGTTTCAGGCGATTGATGCTCTGGTCGTTCGGGATTTCTACCACCGGTACACCGTGGATGAACACTCCTTCATGGCCGTCGAAAACCTCCACACCTTACGTAAGGCCAAGGACGAGTGGGGCAAGCAATACGGCGAAATCCTTTCGGAACTGGAGCGCCCGGAGCTCCTCTATTTCTCGCTGCTTCTCCACGACGTGGGTAAAGGGGCCCCGGAGGAAGATCATATTGTCGGAAGCCTTCGCGCCGCCACGCAAGTGCTCGAGCGCTGGAATCTCCCGGAGGAAGACAGGGAAACGGTGGATTTTCTCATCCGCAACCATCTGGTTCTGTCCGCGACACTGCGCGCCCGGGATTTGTTCGACCCAGAGTCAGCCCGCGAACTCGTAGAAAAAGTCGGAACGCACGAACGCCTCAAGATGCTCGCGCTTTTCACTTACGTGGATATCCAGTCCGTGAATCCGGAGGCGCTGACGCCCTGGAAAGCGGAAATGCTCTGGCGGCTATACGTCACCGGCTCAAACGCCCTCACTCGAAGCCTCGACGATGATCGTGTTCGTTCGGACGACGGCGGTCGCGCCCGGATTGAGCGCTTGAAGTCCGCGGTGCCGCCTGAAGAAAAGGCTGCTTTCTCGGAATTTCTCGACGGCTTCCCTCGGCGTTACGTCGCCGCGCACGTCCCCGAAGAAATCGTCGCTCATTTCCGGATGGCGCAGGCGCTCGACCGCTCTCCGGTGCGCACTCGCCTGAAGAACCGCGGGCACAGCTGGGAGCTTTCCGTCGTGACGCGCGATCGCCCGGGATTGTTCGCGTCGCTTACGGGCACGCTTGCAGCCTGGGGCGCGAATATTCTGAAGGCGGACGCTTTCGCCAACCGCGCGAAGATCGTGCTGGATACTTTTCAATTCGTGGACCTTCACCGCACTCTGGATTTGAACCCTTCGGAGTTGCCGCGTCTCGAACAAATGATTGCGGACGTCCTTTCCGGCGCGCGCGGCCTTGAGGATCTGCTCGGCGGCCGCCTTCGCGCGGGGGCTGCGCGCCCCAAGATTAGAGTCGCGACCCAGGTGAGGTTTGAAGATCAGGCTTCCGCTCAAAGCACTTTGCTCGAATTGATTACTGCGGACCGTCCCGGTCTTCTATACCAGGTCAGCAAGGTCCTGTCAGAATGCCGATGCAACATCGAGGTCGCGCTGATCGATACCGAGGGCCAGAAGGCGCTGGATGTTTTCTATCTCACTTCGGAGGGGAAAAAACTGAATGGCCTGCAGCAGGAAGCGATTCGCAATGCTCTGATTAAGCGTTTTCCAGCTTAGGGAAAGCCCTCATAAGCAGTTGCCGACGTCCAATAACTCCCTGTTCGGTTCGCGGAGGAAAACGGAGCTGGATTGACCCGCCTCAGTTTTGCCTTTGACTCGCGGTCTTCACTTCAAATTGCTCGCGAGGATGCTTTTTGACGATGCGTTCAAGACCCCACAGCGCGGCTACTTCCTGCTGATCCTTAAGGTTTTGAAACGACCGGGTGTTCGTGCTCGAGCAGCGGGGGCAAACCATTACCGGCCGTCCCATGAAGTCCGCAGGCGCAGCGTCGGTGTAAAAAACGGATTTCAAAGTGTCGTGGCTGGTCGTCATCATGCAGTTGTAACAGACGAACCACCGCCTTCGGTCAATTTTTCGCAAGAAGCTCATCGTATCGTCTCTCCGATTTATTTTCACATGTTTCAAAGGGTGATACAACCGTCGGGTGGCAGCAGACAACTTCTCGCTAATGTGAAGAGGATTCGAGCTCGTGGTAAATTTCGTCGGCAAATTTTCGCGCCATATCTTCGATAGCGTCCGGGGGAAGTGCGGGCGGGGACATTTTGGCGACAACTCTTTGGACAATCGAATAAACCGCTGCGGCGTCAACAGTTCGAGACGGTGCAACCGGCGGAGCCTGTTCGGCGCCCGCTGACACAGGGGTTGCGGAGGGTTCAATGGGCACGCCCTCCGTGGCAAATGCTTCAGAGGCTGCGGAGGGCTCCTCGGCCGATGCGGCTGGACCGGCTTCAGCTTCAGATACTGCGGCGGGCTCTTCCGACGCTGAGGTCGTAGCAGCCTCGAGGGGCGCAGCTTCAACGGGTTCGAGTGCAGGTTGTTCCTGCTCGACAGCCGCCTCTTCACTGGTCACGAACTCAGGAATATCCTGCGGCACATGAAAGACCAACGGCGCTTCCCCCTCCGGCTCCCCGAAAGAGTCGGCGGCAGGCGGGACGTCAGAAGAGCGGGTGACGGCTTCAGAAGCTGTTTCCAGAGAGCTTTCGAAATTCCCGGTCTCCGGAACACCTGCCTCATCTTCAGCCGCAGGCTCAACCATGGGTTCTGCGGAAACAATCGGCGGCTCATCGCCAAAGGCGGCAGAGAAGGCGACCTCACCCTCAAAATTTTCGGGAGTTGGCCCCTTATCAACGGCCACTTCCGGCTCAACGTCCACCGGCTGAACAACCGCGGCGCGAACAGCTTCTTCCCTCCGGGCGGGACCTGCGGCTTCTTTGGCCGCCACGGCTGCTGTCGCTTGCGCGAGGTAACGATTGACGATGCCGATCAGGTCTTCGGGCACAAATGGCTTCTTAATGCGGCCATCGGCGCGCGCCCGCATCGCGCGTTCTTCCTCAAACGGGTCGTCCTCTCCGTAAATGAGCAGGACTGGAATCGAAGAAAGCGCCGCGGCGCTCTTCACGTGCTCGCAAACCTCATAGCCGTCGCGGCCCGGCATCGCGACGTCCGCAAGGATCAACTGGGGCGGCGCGGCTTCGAGTTTCTTGATGGCCGCCACTCCGTTTGACACGGTGATCACTTTAATCCCCTCGCCCGTCAGAATTCCGCTCGCGCGTCTCTGAATGGTGGGACTGTCGTCAGCGATAAGAACCGTTCCTGTCATCTTGTCTCTACTGGCGATTATTGGGAAAACCCGCCGCCGTGATAGATACCATGTCGCTAACATCTAGTCAAGGGTGAGATACAACGGGCGGCAAAGAATGCTTTGGAAGCAAAAGGAGTTAAGGGTGAGTTCAGGAAAAAGCAAAGAGTGCAGGATGCAAAAAACGCGGGGTAAGTGCAGGAACCTCGAAAGCAATCTCAGTATCGTGCCGTGGTGAGGCGCCCTTGTTTTTCACCAAAGAGCCAGACGCAAATGGGCGATTGTGGAGCGGGCGGAGGCCACGGAAGTTCAACCTTGAGAGTCTGCTCGCGATTATCGCCCGGAACCGGAGTGGGAATGCCCTGCACAGGATAGCCTGTGGTCGTGTTCCAACCGGTGGCGGAAATTCGCTGAAGATTTTGTCCGGTCAGGTAACCGAGGTAGAGCGAGCCGGATAACTTGTGATCGGTGAGGAAAAATTTATCAATTTGCGGCATGCGGGTGATGCGGCCGAGCTCATAAGGAAGGGACGTTCCGGCATCGGCGGTCGTGACGGTCGCCACAAGGTCGCATCCCGACTGGCCGACGACGCCGGGGTCGAAGGTGAGAAAGAGTACGCTCGGGCTTGTGTAATCGAGCTCCGCCTGATCCTTCCGGTCACCGGGCCGTAGTGATAGAGCTTGCTTGGCATCGGTCGCACTCCGGCAGGCAAGGTTCAAAGAAGGCCGGCCGCCAATGTGTCGCACTCGAATCGCGAAGCTGACGCTCGATCCGGCGGGAATTTCTCCCTTTGCTATGGCGACCGAACTCTTGCTCGAAAACGAGGCTTCGGCTTTCACAATCTCAGGCAGCGGCCCCGCCACTTTGAACAGCGCGGGGATTTCGAGAGGCTGGCTGATGCCTTCGACGGTCATGCTTCCCCCAAGCACCTGCCCTTGTTGCGCGCCTTCAAGAAGCCTCACGACGGCCTTGCGCTCACTGCCGTTGTCACCGGAGGGAGGCAGCGGGCTGAGCGTCCATACGGCGTCGGCGCTCGAAATCTTTTCAATCCGGTCGAGACCTGTCCCGACGAGAAGGACGGCCTGATTCCGCTGGCCGAGGTTTACGCGCACGGGGAGATCGTTGAGAACAGGGTTCGGCAAGTGAAGTGTAAAAGGGACGGTCTGCGCCTCGCCGTTGTCCTGCGTCAAGAGGAGGTCGTATTTACCGGCTTTCAACTTTGAGGTGTCCACCTCAGTTTCGAGGCTCGATTGGACTCCTGAACGCGAATCGTCCGGAAGCGTAAAGTCGAGCGTCTGCGGCTTCGGATCAATCGAACCGACGGACTGGAGCGCCACGGACTTGACGAACTCAAAGTCCGCTCCCGAGAGCTTGACGGCCATAATTCCCTTCCCGGCAATCAGGCGGTCTTGCGAGGAAGCGCTCAAGCGGGCGCTCTTGAAATTGCCGAAGGCGCGAACGTGAACGTCGCCCTTGACAAGAAAAGGCTGCCAGTCCCACAGCGCGGCGAGCTGATAATCGCCCGGCTGCAAAGGGGTGTGACTCAGATCGAGCGAGAGCACGTCGTTATCGCTCCCGACAGTCACCTTGACGGGAATGGAGCTGTTCTTCCCGGAGGATTCGAGCGACCAATCGCGCGCCCGAAGCAGAAGGCGAAGTTGCTCGTGCGTCGCGCACGTGATTTTGACATGCGATTGAATGCCGAGGGGAATATTCGCCGCCTCGGCAAGGGATGCCTCCGGCGGGGCGGCGTTCGGAATGCGCAGCATCCAAAGATAGGCGGTGCGCATTCTGGTCTTTGCCGTCTGCGCCTCAGAACAAAGGCTCAGGTTTCCTTGCTTCCGGGGCTCGGCAAAGGCGGCACGGAAATCGGTCTTGGGCGAGACGAGCGTGTGAAGGTTTTCGAGCAACTGTGCGCCGCCCGCAGCAAGGCCCACCGGGGTCCCATAGAACAGCATCGCCATGGACGCCGCGAGACCCGCCGACTGCTGGATGACCGGAGCCGCGCCCTGAGCGCCGGGATTGTAGTCAGAAACCGTCGGCATCACCGCCTGGAGAAGTTGCTCTGCCTGCTGGCTGGGCGGTTCGCCCGCGCTCAATTGCGGCAAACCAACGCCGTAGCGGGATGAGAAACCTTTCAATACGGCGCCTATATCTTCAGTTCCCGGCTTCGAGGAATCGTACTGGGAAAGCGTTGAAATCAGGGCATTCACCGTAGCGGTCTGTCGTGCGTAGGAAGCAAGTTGCGAGATGAGTTCCGGATTTTGGTCTACCAGACGGTTGAATTTCTTCAGATCGAGCCCTTGAGGCCCGAAGATGACACCCACGACGGATGCCTGCACGGGGATGGTCCATTCTCCGGTGGATTTCGCGAACCTGGCCGGAAGGACCGCGACACGGTCTTTGCCACTCCGATTGGCGGATACAACAACCACAGCGATTTTCGCTTTCTTACTCTGAACGTTGGCCGGAAGCCTTACCGGGACGTACCTCAGGCGGTCGCCCGCGCGTACCCTGTTGATATCTCGAAGAGGCAGGCCGCTGCCTTGCTTCGAAGGAAGCACGATGAGGTGGAAAGTCGCTATCGGAAGACTGCCCCCGACGCACGCCGGAGCCCCAGCGGAAGGCGCGGAGGAAGCGAAAAGTCCGGGCGCAATAAAGGTTTCGAGTGCGGCCCCAAGCAGGACCAGCAACGCCAAAGAGCTCGGTGAAAAAAATCGTTCTCGCACCATCTGCTTATAGATTAGCGCAGGCAAAAACCGGCGGCAAGCCTTCGCTCGCGCTGGTTCCGAGGAAGGCACTCACCGCGAAAGCGGGAATCCTCGAGGATCGGGCGCATCAACTCAGCCGAAGATTCCGCAAGTAGTGATAGCTGTCGCGGATGGACTCAAGGGGCGAGCGGTTGCAACGGTCTTGCTCGACGTAGATGTATCTTGCGCCCGCAAGATGCACGTGAGAAAAGATGCGGCGCCAGTCAATCGTTCCCTCGCCGACCGCGGCAAAAATGTTCGGGCCGGCGGGCGAAGGCGACGCCAGTAGGCGCTTGCCTCCAGCCTCTGTCTGCCAGGTCCGCGAAACGCCTTTGCGCATATCTTTAATATGCAGGAGCGGAAAGCGGCCGGGATAACGCCGCCAATATTTGATCGGATCTTCGCCCGCATAGGTGACCCAGAAAATATCCATTTCCATTTTAAGGAGTTTTTCCGGGCAGCGCGTGAGCAGGATGTCGTAGCCGCAAGTATTTCCGAGTCGCGTGAATTCATGGAAATGGGCGTGATAGCAAAATTGAATTCCGCGCGCGAGCGACGCCTTGCCGCACTTGTTAAAGAATTCGGCGCGGCGCTTCCATTGGTCGGCATCGAGTACAGGGTTATCGCCGACAACGATATACTTCAATCCGTACCCGTGCGCCACGGCAAGCGATTTCTCCCAATCGGCAAGGGTCTCGGGAACGCCGAAGTAGCCGCTCGGAGCGGCAAGGCCGGCCGCGCGCAAATCAGCGTTCAATGTGGGGGGTTTCAAGCCCGGCGCGACTTCAATCAGCTTATAACCGGCTGCGGCGACTTCCTTGAGCGTTTTCGCCGGGTCTTCGGCGAAGAGCTTGCGAACCGTATAAATTTCGAGCCCAATGGGGCCTGGCCAGGCGAGCCGCCCCGCAGCGCTCGCTGCAGTGCCGCGAAATGTGGCGGCAGCGGCAACTCCTCCCACCAGACTTCCAAGAAAATCGCGTCGCGTAGGCATCGAACACCATCCTTTCCGAAACGGTTCATTAAACCGCGCACAGGCCGCAGGCGTCAACATGGAAAAACGCGGCCGGCGTGCGGGGTCGTTTTCCCGCGGCCGCCGGGATACAATTCCTCGTAGGAGGGCGCAAAACTGATGGCGCCGTTTTGGGACGCGCTGCTCATCATCGGGCTCGTGGCAACGAACGCCTTTTTCGCGGCGGCGGAGTATTCTCTGCTCAGCGTGCGGCGCACGGAGCTTGAGCACCTCGCCGGCAAAGGCAATCCCCACGCTCGGCAGGCGCTGAACCTGCTTTCCGAAGTCGGCCTGCTGATTACCGGGACGCTGCTCGGAATGGCGATCGTGAGCCTGCTGATGGGATGGTTGGGAGAAAGCATTATCGCATCGGCCATCGAGCAGCTTTTTGAGGGGCGGCGCGCGGGACTCGCGTCGCTTGCGGCCGTGCATGTGTTTGCGGCGACCGTGGCGTTTCTGCTGATGACCGGCCTGCTGATGATCCTTGGTGAGCTGGTTCCGAAGGCCGTCGCCCTCGACCGCGCGGACCGTGTTGCGCTGCTTGTGGCGCGCCCGATGGCCTTCTATCTCAGGATCGGCAGGTACCCCGTCGTCGCGCTTGAGGCCGTGAGTGACGCAACGCTCAGCGTGCTCGGCTACAAGCCCACCGAGGGACGCCGGGCGGCGCACAGCCCTGAAGAAGTGAAGCTCATCGTTGCGGCCATCCGCAAGCGCGGATTGCTGGGGAAGGGCGAAGAGCGAATGATCCGCAGCATCTTCGAACTGCACGGCGTTCGCGTGCGCGAAGTCATGATCCCGTGGCCCAAGGTCGCTCGCATTCCGTTCCCGAAGGATTGGAGCGCGGCGCTCGCGGCCGTCCTCGAAAGCGGGCACGCGCATCTGCCGGTCTATGAGGATTCTCCCGAGCACATCACCGGGATTTTGCGCGCGCGCGACCTCCTGCGAATCGCCGCGGTCGAAAAAACCGGCGCCCTCGAAGGCGCACCGCCTCTGCGCGCGCTGCTCCTCGAGCCCGTGATTGTCCCGGAAAGCATGCCGCTCAACCAGGCGCTCGAAGAATTGCAGCGGCGCGGTGCGGCCGTCGCGCTGGTGGTGGATGAGTTCGGAACTTATACGGGAATGCTCACCGTGCGCGACGTGATCGAGCAGATCGTCGGCGAAATGCGCGACGGGCGTGAATCGCCGGTCCCGCCGCCTGTCCAGAAAACCAGCGACGCCTTGTGGACGATTGACGGATCGGTGAGCCTGCGGGAGCTCGCACAGGAATTCGAGATCGAGCTTCCGCGCGACGCCGGTTACGAAACCCTCGCCGGATTCGCGCTCGCTCAACTCGGAACGATTCCGAAAGAAGGCGACTATTTTACGTTCGCAGGGCGGCGTTATACGGTGGCTGAGATGGACCAGCGCCGCGTGGCGCGCGTGAAGGTTGAAAAAATTGCCGCCATGGAGACGCACGCGGCGACGGCAACGCCCCAGCGCGCGGGGTGAAGGGTCGCTCGGGCCGATCAAATTCCGAAAGCCTTACGCTTCAGGGGGCGCAGGCGAACTTGCCGCGTCCCCAATCAGCACGCCCACTTCCGTGCCGCGGCCGGCATTGAGCACTTTCGATGCGGAGGCGCGATTGGTGCAAATTTCCAGAAAGCCCGAGCTGCCGACGATGGCGAAAAGCTCCTGCGGCTTTCCCATCGAGTAGGAAAAATTGAGGCGGGTGATTTCCTGCTGGTTGATGACGATGCGGAAAGGCGAAGGACTTTCAGAAAACAACTCCGGAACGTCTTCCGGACTGATGTTCGTGATAATGTTCCCGAACTTATCCACTTTCAGAATGACGCCTTTCACGAGCTGATCGCTGACGCGTCGAGCCTTGGGCGAAGCGAACTTCGCGTAGTCCGTGATGACTTCGCCGAATTTGTCCGCCTCGACGCCCCGGGTGAGCCAGCCGACAACGGGCGAGAAAACGTCGCGCCCGTGGAAAGTCCTGCTTACCGGGTTCAGGAAATAATGATCCGCGGTGACGTGGCGCACTTCGAGCGTCGGCTCTCGCTCCGCGATGAGCGACAACACGCCGTTATCCGGCACGACGAATTTGTATTCCAGCGTCCGCGCGAGCAGCGGCCTGCGGTTTGACCCCACTCCCGGATCCACCACGACCAGGTGGATCGTGTCAGGAGGAAAATAGCGGTAGCTCTGCGCCAGGATGTACGCGCCATCAAAAATATCGTAGGAGTTCACTTGATGGCACAGGTCCACGATATCAACGTCGGGGTTGATCTTCAGGATGACGCCTTTCATCACGCCGACAAATTGATCCGCTTGCCCAAAGTCCGTCGTCATCGTGACAATTTGTTTTCGCGGCAAGGCAGCCTCGGGACCGAACTTCCAGCGTTGAAATGGCAACCTATCGGAAAGCCTTCGCTTTGTCAAGCCGGGCCTTGAGCGACTAAATGTTCAGGTGAATGCTCCGGTAAATAGAGCTTCCATGGAATCCGCAAGCCGCGACGGCGCAGCACGGCATAGTTCGAGAGGAAGTTGCCAAATCGCAGCCGCTCAGCTATGCTATGCTTGCTCCGTTGGTCCGACATTGTGACGAGAAGCAGAACAGCCCGCGCACGACTTGTATTCGCTTTGGCGGCGATGGTGGCGTTGGGTTCCCTTTATCCGGAGTGCTGTTCAATATTGTGCGCGTTCGGAAGATGCCCTGAGCAATCTTTGGAATCCCCGTGTGGCCGTTGCCGTGGCGGATTGGCAAAGTCAGGCAGCGGGCTTCCGGTTCATTCCAACTGCGACAAGCACGGTCACCTCTCCAGCGTGTCGCTGCCTGCGACTGGGCGAGCGGTCGCGAGCGCTCTCGTACGTTTGTCAGTTGTCGCAGTGCCTGCCTCTGCGCTGCATTTTTTTACCGGCATTCCTTTCCACACAAGAGGCTTGCGATTGCCGCATGGTCCCCCCGGCTTGCCGTCGGGGCGAAGAATCTGCCTGAGAGAATCTCTCCTTCGCATTTAGTCCCATCCTCTTACCTTTCGTGTTGCTCGATCAGCTTTGCGGGGCGCGCGAGTGTCGCCGCTTTCGCCTTGGAGTTAGTGGTCCTTGGCCCCAATGCCGGGTAAGGACCGCACTGTAGAGCCGTCCCAATCAGGATTGGCAGGTAAAGGAGTGGGGAAATGGTTGAGGGTTATCGAAGGGGAGATACTCGCTCGGCAGGTCATGACGTCTCACTTATTAAGTTCCCGAGGAAGAAACCGCATCCTCTGATTTTGAGCCGGGCCGTCGCAATCTGCGTCCTGGCATTCGCCGTCGCTCCGTCCCTGCGCGCTCAGATGGACCCGTTCTTCACCGCCATTAACTACCCGGCCCGCAAAGACAGCGTGATGATCATGCCGCTTCTCGATTTTCAGACGGCGCGCTCGGGACCGAACTTCTTCACGGAAATGGGGATGGTGGAGTACGGCGTCACGTCGCGCTGGACGGTGGACTACATGGCGGAAGGACAAAAAATATTCGGCCTGCCCGCCACCTTCGGCGGTCAGCGTTTCGGCACCTACTTCCGTCTCTTCCCCCGCGATCACTTGCTGAACTTCACCCTTTACGCCGAGTACGAATATCTTAATCGAGCCTCACTATACAAGATGGAGGTCAGTGGATTTGGCGGTGAGGACCTGGTGGGGTCTTTGTCCGTGGCGCGCAGGTCAGCCGCCCACACCCTGGAGGAACGGGCGATCATGTATCACGACTGGGGACGAGTGAATCTCACCTTCAACTTCATCAGTGAGACGGGGTTTGAGAACCATGAGAACGACTTCGGTTACGCCTCGGGGATTTTCCGTCAGCCAAAATGGATGGGGACGAGCATGGAGAAGGGCGCGATGGGAATGCCCGGAATGCGGGCGCCTTCACGCCTTTCGTTCGAACGGCTTGGCTACGGACTGGAGATGGTGGGGGCCCTGGGGAACGACCACCATTTTGGTTTCGTCTGGCACGCGGAGCAACAGTATCTGGGCCCTGTCTTCACTTATGCACTCTCGCCTCGCTGGAGCGTTCGAGTGGAACCCGCGTTTGGGCTTTCACACGTGAGCGACCCGGTGGTGCTGCGTCTGGGGGCGATGTACTCAATCGATCATGTGGCGAGCCGGCTTGCGCGGGTTTTTTGATACAGCCAACCGGGCCAAGCGGACAGATCTCGCCTCCGAAGAATCACCAAATTTTCGATGCCGGTCCTCCCGACAACCACAGCTTTCACTTCGATTGCCCGCGAACCGTCGCAGACGATATGATGATTTTCTGCAATGCAGGCTTTTTTGTGAGGAGGGACGATGTCCGATGAACAATGGGAGCAATTACTTCGAACGCGGCGGCAAGCCGTGGCCGGATTATTCGGGATCGGCGCGGCAGCCGCCGGCATTTCAAGTTTGCCAGCGAATGCCTCGACGAGGCCGCGTGAAAGCCGCCTGGCATCGCGAAGCCCGGTCGAAGGAATTTTCAATGTCCGGCAGTTTGGCGCCCGCGGCGATGGCAAGGCCCTCGATACCCGCGCCATCAATCGAGCCATTGAAGCCGCAGCGGATGCGGGCGGCGGCGTGGTCCGCTTTCCCGCTGGAAATTACCTGAGTTTCTCGATCCGACTCAAGAGCAACGTCGCGATTTGGTTCGATCCCGGCGCGACGGTCATTGGCGCCGAGCCGTCCGCGGGCGCGGGTTACGACGCGCCCGAGCCGGGCCCGGGCAATCATTACGAGGATTATGGCCATCGTCACTGGCATAACGCGCTTCTTTGGGGCGTCGGACTTGAGAACATCGCGCTGCTTGGGCCGGGGCTGATCTACGGCAAAGGCCTTCTGCGAACGATGGGTGGCAATCCCGTCCCGGGGCACGGCGACAAATGCATCAGCCTGAAGGATTGTCACAACGTCACGATCCGCGACATCTCCATCCTGCACGGAGGGCACTTTGGCATTCTGGCAACCGGCGTGGACAACCTGACGATTGACAACATCAAAATTGACACCAACCGCGACGGCATGGACATTGATTGCTGCAAAAATGTGCGGCTCTCGAACCTGACCGTCAACTCGCCGTGGGACGATGCGATCGTTCTCAAAAGCTCTTACGCGCTCAACTATGCCCGCCCGACGGAAAGCGTTGCCATCTCGAATTGCATGGTGAGCGGCGGCTATCAGGAAGGCACACTTCTCGACGGCACGTTCAAGCCGTTTCCCGCGGGCGCTCGCGTTCCCCACACCGGCCGAATCAAATTCGGCACCGAATCGAACGGCGGCTTCAAGAACATCACCATCTCGAATTGCATTTTTGAGAGCTGTGCCGGCCTCGCTCTTGAAACCGTGGATGGCGCGCTGCTCGAAGACGTCTCCATCAGTAACATCACGATGCGCAACATTCTCGGAGGCGGCCCCATCTTTTTGCGCCTCGGAAGCAGGATGCGCGGCCCGGCGGGAAGCGCGATCGGGCAGTTGCGCCGCGTGAACATTAGCGGAGTTGCCGTATCGAGTGCGCCCTCGGCTTTCTGCTCGGTCTTGAGTGGCATCCCCGGTCACGCGATCGAAGACGTGCGCTTGAGCGATATCACAATCGTCTCCCGGGGCGGAGGGACACTCGCCGAAGCCGCGCTCAAGCCGCGTGAGAAGGCGAACCATTATCCTGAGCCGTGGATGTTCGGGCCGCTGCCCGCTTACGGATTCTATATTCGGCACGTCAAGAGGCTCACGATGGCCAATATCGAATTCAGGATTCTTGCGCCCGAGGCGCGGCCGGCGATCGTGCTCGACGACGCGGAGGGCGCTGATTTTATCCATCTGAAAGCGCCGCTCAGCCTCAGTGGACGCACCTTCGCGCTCTCGAACGTTCGGGATTTCGATGTTGCCCTGAGCCGCCCTGTTCCCGATACGTACTTCTCGAGGGTCACGACCGAGTCGCTTTGAAGCCTCTTGGCGGCCGCTCACGCTTCGGGAATCGCTTTTCGACCGCGCTCGTCGAAGCCGCCTCTTCACGTACTGAAAAATGTTACAATCGGCCAAACCATGAGCATGACAATAGGAACTCGCCTGGGGTCGCTCGAGGTTCTTTCGCTCCTGGGCGCCGGCGGGATGGGCGAGGTCTATCGCGCGCGCGATACCAAGTTGAATCGTGAAGTGGCCCTGAAAGTTTTGCCTGAAACCTTTGCGCGCGATCCCGAGCGCATGGCGCGCTTCGAGCGCGAAGCGCAAGTCCTCGCTTCGCTCAATCATCCGAACATCGCGCAGATTTACGGCCTTGAAGAATCGGGCGAGACGCGCGCGCTCGTGATGGAGCTGGTCGAAGGGCCGACGCTCGCCGAACGGATTGCGGCGCCAACCGCGGCTCATAGAGCGGCGCTGCAGCTCGACGAAACGCTCGCGGTTGCAAAGCAAATCGCCGATGCGCTTGAAGCCGCGCATGACAAGAACATCATCCATCGCGATTTGAAGCCCGCGAACATCAAGGTGAAGCCCGACGGCGTGGTGAAGGTGCTGGATTTCGGATTGGCCAAGG
>JAKASG010000114.1 GCA_021828285.1 Acidobacteriota bacterium
CGCTGGCCGAGCTGACCGTCACGCTGCCTTACAACAACCTGGAGCTGCTCGAAGAGGGCTTTCGATCGCACTCGAAGGAGTTCGCCGCCGCGATCATCGAGCCGATCGCCGCGAATATGGGCGTCGTGCCGCCGCGCAAAGGCTTTCTCGAGCGCCTTCGCGAGCTGACTCGGGAACATGGGACCCTCCTCATTTTCGACGAGGTCATCACCGGTTTTCGAGTGGCTTATGGCGGAGCGCAGGGGCTTTTTGGAATCACGCCCGACATGACGATTCTCGGAAAGATCATCGGCGGCGGATTGCCGGTGGGCGCGTATGGCGGACGCGCGGACCTTATGAATCAAGTGGCGCCGGAAGGCCCCGTCTATCAGGCGGGAACGCTTTCGGGCAATCCTCTCGCCGTCGCCGCCGGCCTCAAAACCCTTGAAATCCTGCGACGGCCAAAGACTTACGAGCGCCTCGAAGAGCTTGGCCGGCGGCTTGAGGAAGGAGTTCGCGAGGCAGCTTCCGCGGCGGCTGTTCCCTTCACTCTAAATCGCGTGGGCTCGTTGCTGACCGTGTTCCTTAGCAAAAACGCTGTGAGCGACTATTCGAGCGCGAAACAGAGCGACACCGCACGCTTCGCCAAATTCTTTCGCGCCATGCTCGAGCGCGGCGTTTACTTTGCGCCTTCACAATTTGAAGCGGTGTTTCTTTCAACGGCGCACACCCGGCAGCACATCGAGCAAACGATTGCCGCTTGCCGCGAAGCATTCCGTGAGGTTTGAGTCCCGGCGGCGAATGCAGGGCCGGCAGCTTGCGCTCGCGTTTTTGAGGAGTCCGGAATCGCGCCTCGCAAGCGGGATAGGCAGCTTCATAGCGGACGAATATTGCGTGTTATGCTGAGGGGTCTTGTGGCCGTCGAGCCATGGGCCAGAAAACAAGAGGGAAGGAGCGCGGCTTGGGAAAATGGCGAATGAGCGGACAATGGAATTATTTACTTTGGCGAACGCGCAAGGTGTGACCGTCAAAATCACGAATTATGGAGGGCGAATTGCATCCCTCCTGGCGCCGGACCGGCGCGGGAAAATGGCGAACGTGGTGCTCGGTTTTGACCGACCCGAAGGATTCCTCGGCAACAACCCTTTTTTCGGGGCAATCATCGGCCGCTACGCCAATCGGATTGACAACGCGCAATTCACCCTCGGAGGCAAGGTTTATCATTTGCCGGCCAACAACGGAAAGAATTGTCTGCACGGCGGTCCCAATGGTTTTGACAAGAAGAGTTGGACGGCGCGCGAAATCCAGGGCGCGTCGCCCGCGCTCGAACTGACCTATTACAGCGAGGACGGCGAGGAGGGTTTCCCGGGCAATCTCACCGCCAAGGTCACGTACACGCTCGGGCCCAATAACGAACTGAAGATGGAGTACACTGCGACCACGGATAAGGAAACGGTCGTCAATCTTACGAACCACGCCTACTTCAACCTGGCCGGGGCGGAGAATGGAAACATCCTGAAGCACGAAGTCGTGATTGATGCCGACCACTATACCCCGATCGGGCCGTCGCTGATCCCAACCGGCAAGATTGAAAGCGTCGCGGGAACGCCGCTCGATTTCCGCAAGCGCACGCGCATTGGCGCGCGTATCAACGATGACTTTGAGCAACTGAAATACGCCATGGGCTACGACTTCAACTATGTGCTGAACCGCAAAGGGCCGGGATTGGCCTTCGCCGCGCGCGTGGCGGATCCGGAATCGGGCCGCGTTCTCGAAGTGCTCACGACGCTTCCCGGCATCCAGTTTTATACGGGCAACCACCTCGATGGAACGATTCGCGGGTCGGATGGCAGGGTTTACGAGCATCGCGGCGCATTTTGCCTTGAGACGCAACACTTCCCCGATTCGCCGAATCATCCGAACTTCCCGAGCAGTGAACTCAAGCCCGGCCAGACATATCAGACAACGACGGTCTTCCGGTTTGGGGTCGAGTGAAGGCTGCGGATTTCGCGCACCTCATAGCGAGCGAGTTCGGCGCCAGGTCTCAGAAGCCGTAACCCTGTAAGGTAGGTCTCCGTCTACAAAGCTTCCGGCTGGATTTCGCCGCAACGCCGCTCGGCTCCGCGCAAACCTGCTCGCGCATCGTCCGCGACGCGAATTCGAGCGAGGGTGAGAGCTGAATCCCGGAGAGATTATCTTGAGTCCAAATGGCAACGGGTTAACACGGGCAAAATGGCCGCTGCTTCTCGCGCTGATCGCCCTTCCCTTTTCAGATGATCAAAGAAAAGCTGCAACAGACGATGCACTCTCATTGAAGCCATTCTCACCTGCCCGAGCTTGCAATAACAACGCCAGGCCCGCCGTTTCGCCGGCCGTCGCGCAGGCCCCGCCTGCGGCGGCTAAGATCCGCCGCGACTCTTGTAGAATCGCCCCTAATCCGCCACAATAGGCTTTGGCAACCTTCACATTTCCCAAAGGGCGGCGCGCAGCCGTTCCGAGGAGGCCGAGATGTGGGAATACGATGAGCAAATGAAATTGAAAGTCGGTTTGGCGGAAATGCTCAAAGGCGGCGTCATCATGGACGTCACCAACGCCGAGCAGGCGAAAATCGCCGAAGACGCGGGCGCCTGCGCGGTGATGGCGCTCGAACGCGTTCCGGCGGACATCCGCAAGGAAGGCGGCGTCGCGCGCATGGCGTCCACAAAAATTATCAAGGAGATTATGGACGCGGTTTCGATTCCTGTGATGGCGAAGGCGCGCATCGGACATTTTGCCGAAGCGCAGGTGCTCGAAGCGATCGGCGCGGATTACATTGACGAAAGCGAAGTGCTGACGCCCGCCGATGAAGAGCATCACATCCACAAGTGGCCGTTCAAAGCGCCCTTTGTCTGCGGCGCGCGCAACCTGGGCGAAGCGCTGCGCCGGATCGGCGAGGGTGCGGCAATGATCCGCACCAAGGGCGAAGCCGGCTCGGGAAATATCGTGGAAGCCGTGCGCCACCTTCGCGCCATTACCGGCGAAATCCGCCGGCTCACCACCCTGCGCGAGGAAGAATGGATGGCGCGCGCGAAGGAGTTGCAGGCGCCTTACGATCTGGTCCAATGGGTGGCCGAAAACGGGAAATTGCCTGTGCCCAATTTCAGTGCAGGCGGAATCGCCACGCCTGCCGATGCGTCGCTCGTCATGCAGCTCGGGGCGGAAGCCTGCTTCGTCGGGTCCGGAATTTTCAAATCATCCGATCCGGCCAAGCGCGCCAAAGCCATCGTCCGCGCCACCACGCACTACAACGACCCGAAGATCGTCGCCGAGTGCTCGGAAGAATTGGGCGAGGCGATGAAGGGCATTGACGTCGCGAAGCTTAAGCCCGAAGAATTGCTGCAAATGCGGGGTTGGTAGGAATAGCCAACGCAAGACTGAATTATCCGCTGCCCAATATGACGGGCTGCTGATGCGGGCGACGGCCTCAAGCCCCTCGGTTCGAGGCCAGGTTCTTGAATGACTGAGACAGACTCTTCGAGCGCCAAAGCGCATGGCAAAAACAGCAGGCGTCGCTGAGGTGGTCCGAAAAA
>JAKASG010000059.1 GCA_021828285.1 Acidobacteriota bacterium
GTCAGGTAGCCGTAGTCGCGCGCGCCCGGCGCCGAGATGAGCCGCTCCGCGACTTCCTCCTGCATCAGCAAGCCCATCGCACGAATCTGCTCCGAGGAATCGAGTAGATGATGGAGGATGGGCGAAGTGATGTAGTAAGGAATGTTCCCAAAAACAAAAAACCGGCCCGCGCGCAGCCTGCGGCGCAAAGCGCGGAAATCCACACTCAAAATGTCACGGCGGAGAATTTCGACCTGCGGAAGCTCGCGAACCTCTTCAGCGAGACGGCCGGCGAGAGCGTCGTCAAGTTCGACGGCGATTATTTTCCGCGCCCGCTCGGCGAGCAGCGAAGTCATCGCGCCCGTTCCCGCTCCGATTTCAACCACGCAATCTTCCGGTTCGAGCGCAAGCTCCTCAAGGATGCGCTGGCGATAGGCGCGATCGGCGAGAAAATGCTGGCCGAGCTTGGGTCGGAAATGCTTCGGCATCTTCCGTCACAGGAAATCAAATTGCGCCGCGCAATGCAAGAGGCCAGCCTTCGGTGCGCCGGGAAGCGAACGCATGCTTTCGATCAAAGGGAAAGAGCCACGCGGCAGGCTCAGAAATTCTCTGGCCGGTGGAAAAACAGGGGGTTTCAGCCGGGGTGGCGGCACGAACAGAGAGCTCAGTTGGAGACTGTGCTTGCGGTCAGCGCCCTGTTCGCGGCGACAGCGCGGTTGATGACAAAATTTAGATCGGTGCCTTCAACGAGGATGATGTGCTTTTCGTGCTTAAGGAGCTCATAAATGAGGGCAGTGCCGGCGCCAATTCCCGCGCCGTACATGACGTCCGTGCCGACACCCGGACCCTGGCTGGGATAGCAGCCGTAATAAGGATAGCAACCGCCGCGCGTCGCGAGCCCAATCGTCGCGCCACCGGCCGCGCCCATTCCGGCGAGAATTGCCGTGGCCTTCGCCGCGGCTTTCTTGCTCTTGCCGCATCCGTGGATCATGCCTTCGGAATCCACCCGCGACTTGCCTTTGGCCTTTTTCCCGTTGCCGCAGTCGCCGACTTGGCCGTTGTGGAGCGATCCGGTCAGCGGATACACCGTGTTATTCGGCGTTACAATCTTGTCCAAAACGATGCGCATTTCGCCTTTGCCCATGATGCGGCCGGCGGGCTTGACGAAAGCAACATGGCCGTAAACCTGGCTGTACTTCGGAATGATGACCTTGCCCTTCACGACCACCGGCTTATCCACGATGCCATCAAACTTGTCACCGGCCTTGTTGGTGGCGTCCGTAAGAGTGCTTCCCAACTGCACCCGCACCACGGTGCCAATCGGGATTAAAGGCGCCGTCTTGGCAGCGGCAGCCGGAGGCGGAGGTGCAGGCCACAACGCCTGTGCCGTCGCAGCCGCAGGCTTCGGCGCCTGGCCAGCGGCCGGCGTGTTCGGCGTCTGGGCGCGGCCCGGCGCGATTCCGAGCAATGCGACCGTCGTCGTTACCATGAAGAATTCAACGATCCGTCTGCGCATGATCCGCACTCGATTCCGCCTCGCTGCCTTGAGGCACAATCCGTTAGACATCGGGGCCTGAGCATTAGTAGCATCGCCAAGGCTCAGGGTTGCTCGAACCCTCGTCGCAGGGGCCGCGCCCCAACGCCGCCTACGCCAACTATACGCCGGCGACACTCGCCTTGCAAGCTGAGCCCGCGCGGAGGACTCTTGCAGCACTTTCGTCCTGCGAGACGCCGCGGGGCGAATTCAATTCGGGGGGAGAGGGCGAGTCTGCTGTGCCAGTTTGACCCCGCCAAGCTCGTTCATGTAACGAATGATGCCCGCGCAGAGCGCTTTTGCGATTTCTTCGCGGAATGCGGGGCGGCGAAGATCGTGGTTGTCGTGAGGGTTGGTAATGAAAGAAATCTCGGCGAGGATCGAAGGCATATTGGCGCCGATGAGGACGACGAAGGGCGCCTTGCGCACACCGCGATTGGGCTCGGAATCGCCGTCATGCGAAAGATCCACGACCATGGCGCGCTGAACGGCATCGGCAAATTGGCGCGATTCCTGAATTTTTTCATTCAGAGCGATTTTCTTGATCATCGACTGAAGTTGATGGACGGAAGCTTCCGACGTCGCGTTTTCGCGGGCGGCGACGGCCAGGGCTTCCGGGTCACTCGTAAAATTCAAATAGTAGGTCTCGATGCCGCGGGCTTCGGGATCGCGGCTCGCATTCGCGTGAATGGAGATGAAGAGGTCGGCGTCATCTGCATTGGCGATCGCGGTGCGCTCTTCGAGAGGAATGAAGGTGTCGGTCGAGCGCGTCATAAAGACTTGGGCGTCCGTGCGCTCTTCGAGGAGCTTCCGCAGCCGGAGGGCGACGTCCAGCACGACGTTTTTCTCTTCGAGGCCCCCCGGCCCGATCGCACCGGTATCGTAACCGCCGTGGCCGGGGTCAATCACGATGCGCTCGACCTTGAGGCCCAAGGCGCGCGTGAGCGTGCGCTCGCCATTGAGCAGGGGCGCAGCCGGCTTGATTTGAGCTGTAATCGGAAGGCTCTCGGGCGTTGGCCGGGGAGGCGCGGCGGGCCGAGCGGATTCCGCCACCCTCCGATTCGGAGCAGCGCCGCTTGCCGCCGCATTCAAAGGCGCGGCAGAACGCGGCGCGGCGCGGACTTGTGCGGGGACCGATGAAGAGCGGGCGGTGGGCGGCGAGGCAGGCTTCCGTTGCGCGAGCAGAGCGGGCGGCTGACCGTGAATGTCAATGACCAGCCGGAAAGGGCTTGGAAGCGAAAAGACTGTGTAATCGTGGAATCGCTGCACGTCAAGAACAACGCGCACGACGTTTGGCTCGAATTGAGCGATACGGATTTGCTCGAGGAAACGATCTTCGACGGGGAACGATTTGCCCGCAAGCGCGGGGCTGAGGCGCGTGTTTTGCAAGTCGAAATAGATTCGGTCGGGATCGTGCAATTGCGCGCTCGTGAAAGTGACGGGACCCTCGACGCCGATCACGACGCGTGTGTAATTCGGACCTACCCAATCGCGAATGCCTGTGACTTCGCGGATGACACCCGCGGGAGATTGCGGGGCGCGATCAGATCCGACGTCTGCGGCGCGGGTGGCAGCAACGCTGCTGCTTGAGGAGTTTTTCTTCTCCCATGCCGCCAACCCGCGCTCGATGCGGGCCAGCTTGACACGAGCTTCGGGAACGCGCGGCGAGCGGGGATATTCGCGAATAAACTGATTGAACGTTGCCCGCGCGTCTTCCGGGTCCTCGAGATCAGTGCGATAAATTTCAGCGATCGTAAAGAGAGCGTCGCGTGAAATGAGATCGCCGGGATACTGCGCGATGAGAAAGCGGAAAGCTTGAATTGATTTCAGGTAGTAGCGGTCGGTGGAAAATCGCCGCCCCATTTCTTCATAAAGCGCGGCGGCGTCGGCGAGCGCTTCCGGGGCGCGGACCGAGGCGGGATCGGCGGCGTAAACGGCGCGGAAAGCTTGAATGGCGCGAGTGTATTCCGCCTCGCTTCGAAGGTGTTCGGGCCTCGACTCGAGCGTGATCCTCCTGCGAACGGCGCGGCGATACGCGAGCGTCGCAGCTTGAGCGCGAGAGACAGGGACGGGCCTGGCAATCGAAACACATCGCGCTATCAGAAGCGCGGCAATGACCGCGGGGAAAATGGGCCGATGGATTTTCGAGCGAGGCAAGGAGTTTTTGCCTCCGGTAGAACTCAATGTCCTGGTCCTTTGGCCGGCGCGATTTCCGAAATCGGAATGCCGGGTTGGGACGGGGCCGTACCGCGGCCGGCTCAATCCACGTTCGTGAAGTGGACGACCCCATGGGCGTCCACATATTCCCGCACTGGCGGAACGGGCGGCGGGCTGGGCTTGAGGGCAGACAGCCTGCCCGGATGGTACAACGCGGTCACCTTGTGCACGTACCGCCGGGTTTCCTGGTAGGGCGGAATTCCGCCCGATTCGAGAACCGCGTTTTCGCCGGCATTGTACGCCGCAAGCGCGAGGCGCACGTTGCCGTGGAAAAGCGTCAGCAGATAGTGCAGATAGGTGGTCCCGCCCTCGATATTTTGACGGGCGTTGAAGGGGTTCGTGACGCCGAAGCGCTCGGCGGTCGCCGGGATGAGCTGCATCAGACCCTGGGCGCCTTTGGAAGAGACGGCGTTTTTATGGTAATCCGATTCGACGCGGATGACAGCTTGAACGAGTTTGGGATCCACGTGATGCCGAAGGGCCACGCTCTTGACAATTTTTTTATACCGTGCGGAAGCAGGGGTGGCGGGCGAAAACTTAGCCCTCGACGGCGCCGGCGGCAGATTGGCGTTGACGAAGACAGGTTGGCCCTTTGGGCCAGTGATGATCGCGATCTGTCCGGCTCGGGCCGGCAACCCGCCGAGCAAGATTGCGCCAAAAGCGGCGAACGAGGCTAGAGCGACGAAGCGCGATTTAATGTGCACAACCATCGAGACTGGGTCTTCGACCAGCGCATTCCGTCCGCTTCATCCCCTCACATCAATACGCTGCCTCGGAGCGCGCGCAAGCTTCAAATTTTCCTGGCGCCTGAAGCTCATCCATCCCGCGCGCTTGGCAGGACAACACCTTTCGAATTATAGCACCTAAAGTCAACTTCGCGACGGACCTTCATCCGGATGCCACGGTCGCGTGACTCTTTCCCTTAAGCGGGTAGCGAAAAGCGGACTCCTCGCTTCGCTCGGAATGACAATCTTCCGGGCCTCGGTGAAGAATCAACGCGGTCCCATACTGACAGCGGGTTCGCTCGGGTAAATTCTGACATCCGGTGGCCCCGTCGAGTATGATAGTCCGTCAGTTGCGAGGTGCGCTCGTGCGTTACTTGCTGCTTAGCGATATTCACGCCAACCTCGAGGCGCTCGAGGCATCGCTCGATTCCGCCCAGGGCGATTACGATCAAGTCCTTTGTCTCGGAGACCTGGTCGGTTACGGCCCAGACCCGAACGCCGTCATTGACCGCGTGCGCGCCGTGACGCGCGTGGTGATCCGCGGCAACCACGACAAAGCATGCTCGAATTTGACGGACGCGGAAGATTTCAATTCGCTGGCGCGCTTTGCGACCGAATGGACGCAGCAACAGCTCACCGTGCAGAACCTGGACTATCTCTCCGGATTGCCCCAAGGGCCCCTCAAAATCGGCGAAATCCAGTTGGTGCACGGCTCGCCGCGCGATGAGGATGAATATCTTTCAGGGCCGATTGAAGCCCTTCCGGCGCTGCGAAGCTCAGCCGCACCGCTCACCTTCTTCGGGCACACGCACGTTCAGGGCGGATTTATCCTGACCACAACGGAGCGATTCCAGGTGATTCGGCCGCCGCATGGCCCCGGCCAAAGCCAGCATGAGATCAAGCTCCATCCGCAAGCATGCTACCTGGTGAATCCGGGATCGGTGGGCCAGCCGCGCGACGGCGACTGGAGGGCGGCTTTTGCAATATACGATGACGCGCGGCGCGCCGTGGAGTTCCGCCGCGTGCTCTACCCGTTAAAGACAACCCAGGACAAGATGCTCGAAGCAGGATTGCCCGAGATGCTCGCGATGCGATTGCAGCTTGGGAGGTGACGAGCGCACAGCCACGCAATAAGCGCCAGGCCGTGGGCCCGTTATGGAAGGCGGAGACCTTCGACTTGAATTCGCGGCGGCGCCTGATTCCAATCGTCGGGCATCTGGTCGAAGGAAACGGAAAACGTCCGCGTCTCACCCGGCGCGAGCGGCGAGGTCGCGCGGTCAATGGGCTCAGCGGTGGCCACTTTGTCCGCGGTTCCAGCAATGCCGGTGAATTCGAGCTTCAGGCGCAAGGCGGTGACCGCTTTCGTCCCACGATTTGAAACCTGAGCCGTGAGAGTGACGACGCGCTGGTTCAGGAAATTTTCAGCCGCGGTCATGCGCGCGCCGCTCACTTCGATGTTCTGGAAATAGGCCTTTTCTTCAGCCGTGGGCGGAGCGTTCAAGGGACGCCGCGGCGTCCGGCTGCAGGCTGAGAAGCCGCCGAGCGCCACGACAAGCCCCAGGAGGGCGAATTTCCTGTGCTTTAGAGTTATCGCCACGGAATCAGGCGCCGGCGACGGTCAGTCCTGTGACGAGCACCGTCGGCGCGGCAATCGCACCGCGAAATTCAAGATCAGAACCCACCATTTCAACATGACGCAGCATCTCACGCAAGTTGCCGGCGAGCGTAACTTCTTCAACCGGATACGCGAGTTCGCCATTTTCAATCCAGAGGCCCGCCGCGCCGCGGGAATAATCGCCGTTCACGGTGTTCACGCCGAAGCCGATCAGTTCGGTGACATAGAAACCGGTCTTTGCCGAGCGGATGATTTCATCAGGTGAGTGAATGCCGGGAGCGAGATAGAAGTTCTTGGGCCCGATGCCGGGCGGACCGGCCACGCCGCGCGCCGCGTTGCCTGTCGTCTGCATCTTGAGCTTGCGGGCGGCGTAGGAATTGAGCAGGTAAGTTCGCAAGACGCCATTCTCAATGACCGGCCTCGAAGAAGCAGCGACTCCTTCGTCATCAAAAGGACGCGAGCCGAATCCTCCGTGACGCAGACCGTCATCAAGGATGGTAATGTTTTCTCCCGCGACGCGCTCGCCGAGTTTTCCCGCGAGGAACGATGCATTGCGGAAAATCGCATCGCCGCGCGCCGCCTCAAAGACGTGGCCGGCAAGCGAGCGCGCGGTTTCCGCATCGAAGACGACCGGAACGCGCGCGGTAGGCACTTTGCGCGCGCCGAGCCGCCGCACCGAGCGCTCCGCGGCCTTGCGACCCACGGATTCGGGCGCTTCAAGCTGCGCCAGGCTGTGCGCCGCCGAGTACCAATAGTCACGCTGCATCGAGCCGTTTTGCGAAGCCACGGGCACGACGGAAAGCGAACAGAATGATTCGCGGTAACTCTCGACAAAACCGAGAGAGTTGGCAAAAACCTTCAAACCGTGCCCTGCTTCGAAGGACGATCCCTCCGAGTTGACGATGCGCGGGTCGAATGCGCGCGCAGCTTCTTCCGCGCGGCGTGCGAGGCTGACTTTTTCATCCGTTGAAAGCCCGCGGATATCCTCGGAGTAGATTGCGAGGTCTCCCGCGTGGCGGCCGAGCAAGGCGGCATCCGGCAATCCGCTGGCAGGGTCTTCCGAAGTGAAGCGCGCCATTTGCACCGTGCGCTCCGCCAGGCGGTCGAGCGCGGAAACATCGCTCGAATACGCCGAGGCGCTCCGCGTCCCGACAAAGGCGCGCAGGCCGAGCGATTTTGAGCCGGCTTCCTTGAGGCTCTCTATCTTGCCGAGGCGCACAACGCTTGAAAATTCTTCGCCTTCGACGGCAACAACGTCGGCTGACGTCGCACCGGCGCGAAGAGCCTTCGCCACCAAATCGGCTGCGATTTGTTCGAGAGGTTCCTTCACCTTATTTTCTTGAGGCAGCCTGAAGCCGGCGCTCAAACGCCCCACGGCGCCGGAAATTCGCCGCACCCGTCAATCCTATTGAAACGATTGCAGCCCTTTGGGCGCCGTTCCGCCGACGGTCAGGCGGTCTACTTTGATCGTCGGGATTCCCACGCCGACGGGAACGCTCTGACCATCCTTGCCGCAAGTGCCGATGCCGGGATCGAGCTTCAAATCGTTGCCCACAGCGCTCACGCGAGTCAGCACGGTCGGACCATCTCCGATGAGCGTCGCGCCGCGGACGGGTGCGGTCACCTTCCCGTCTTCGATCAGGTAAGCTTCCGAAGCCGAGAAAACGAATTTGCCGCTCGTGATATCCACCTGGCCGCCGCCAAATTGAACGGCGTAGAGACCGCGAGAGACGGAGCGAATGATTTCCTCGGGGTCATCCGGTCCGGCAAGCATGTAAGTATTCGTCATGCGCGGCATGGGAATATGGGCGTAGCTTTGCCGGCGGCCGTTCCCGGTGCGCGTCGCGTGCGTGAGGTCGGCGCTGAGCTTGTCTTCGATGTAGCCGCGCAACGCGCCCTTTTCAATCAGCACCGTCTTACGCGAAGGCTCGCCTTCGTCATCCACGTTGAGAGAGCCGCGGCGAGAAGGGACCGTGCCGTCATCCACGACGGTGCAGAGTTCGGAAGCGACGCGCTGGCCGATGCGCCCGCTGAACGCTGAAATGCCCTTTCGATTGAAATCCGCTTCGAGACCGTGGCCGACGGCTTCATGAAGGAGAATCCCCGGCCATCCGGGCGCGAGCACCACCGTCATTTCTCCTGCCGGTGCTTCACGCGCTTCGAGCTGAACGATGGCCTGGCGCGCCGCTTCGCGCGCGATGCTTTCGGGGCTGCTTTCAGCGGTGAAAAATTCGAGGCCGATGCGCCCGCCGGCGCCCGTCGCTCCCGTTTCGCGTCGCCCGTCCGCTTCGGCGATGGTCGCAACGCTCAAACGAACCATCGGCTGAAAATCGCTGACGGCGCGGCCGTCGGAACCCGCAACCAGAATGTGGCGCACCTGATCGGCATAATGCACGCGCACCTGATGAACGCGAGGATCATAAGCGCGCGCCGCGCGGTCCGCACGCCATACCAAATCGATTTTCTCCGTAAGATCGCGCTCCGTCGAAGGCGAACTGACGGGGTAAAAATTGTGAGGCGGCTCGTGCGCGGCGAGGCCGACGGTCGAAACGCGCGCCGGGCCGGCCGCGATGCGCGCGGCGATGCGCGCCGCCCTCAGAATTTTCGACGGATCGAGATCATCCGTGTAAGCGTAACCCGTCTGCTCGCCGGCAATGACGCGAATGCCGCAGCCGGCGGCAACGCCTTCGATGGCAGACTTGATGAGCGATTCATCGAGCGAAATGGACGACGTTGTGGTGTGCTCGAAATAAAGGTCGGCGTAATCTCCGCCCTCGGAAAGCGCCGCGGCCAGCCATCCCCCGAGACTTTGCTCCGTCAGGCCGTATCGGTCGAAAAAAAAACGCTCTTCACGTGGCATAAAAAATTCTCTGGTCGAATTTCAACCGTAGCATGGCCCGTCAGAAGGTGTCAATTTTCCCAGGTCCTGCCTCGAACGCGGGCTCAGGCCATGCCCGGCGCGGGCGAATTGCGAGCGACGCGAGCGCTCAAAACCAGAAATGCCACACGGTGTCCACGAGGGCGTGAGTGAGAGCGGAAGCGGAGGTTTTGCGGCGATCGTCATAGGCGTGGCCGTAGAAAAGTCCGGCGAGCGTCGCCAGGATGGCGTAACGCCAATTGGGCACGGGGGCGTGGTGAAGGTGCGACAATCCGAAAATGACGGAGGCGACGATCAGCGCCCAGCGCGCGTGATGCGGTCCTTTGAAAGACTTCGAGAGGAAATTCTGCAGGATGCCGCGGAAAAACAATTCTTCCGGAATTGCGACAGTAAGGTAGACGCCGGAAAGAGTGATGAAAAAAGCAAGGATAGAAGGAAGTTCGCGATGAGGATGGATGAAATGCAAGGCCATGCCCAGCGGAATTGCAAGAATGGCAAAGCCGGCGAAATGCACTATAGCGATGGCGGCGTCGCGCAGGCCGAACGTCAGGCGATAACCGACATCCTGCAGATTCCGCACGACGAGAAAATCGTAGGCGCCCACGACCACCATATAAACGGGGCGAAAAAAATAAAGTTCGGAAGGCCAGGCCCAGACGCCGGCGAGCCAATGCGTGGGCAAGGGCAAGGCGAGCGCGAGCATGGCGGCGAAGTCCCTCCATCCGGCGCGCTCAGCGGCGCGGGTGCGGTCGGGCAGGAGGAGAAGCGTCGGAATGGCGACGGCCCCGGCAAGCCTGAGCATCGCGCCGAACCGGAAGACGCCATCCCCAAGCGCCATGATCAGATAGGGCACGAGAACAGCGAAAGGCAGTGCGGCAGCGATCCAGGCGGAACGGAGCGCGGCCTTGCGCAACAGAGCAATGACGCCTCTCTGAGTGAGTCCGGCGAACGCGCCCAGCATCAGGGCCAGGCACTCAAGCAGCGCGAAAAGGCGGAGAGCCGGAAGATGGGTGAGCCGCGCAAGAAGCGCATCGGCAAGCGCGGCGAAAATCGTCAGCGCGCCCAATGCGAATGCGGTTTTCCGAATTGCGCCCATGGGAGGCCGCTCTAATTCGGCGCAGCGGGACCTTCGAGCCGGCTCGATGAAAAATCGAGGCGGGAAAGTGGAATGACCCGCACCGTTCCGAAGCGCTTCAATTGACCGGCGAATTTTGCGGCATCGCCGGCGAGAACGACGACTTCACCTTCGGGGCGGATATATTGCCGGGCCACCTGATCCACTTGATCCAGGGAGAGCGAGCGGATTCGATACGGAAAAAGGTTCCAGGCGTCGAGGGGCAAATCATAAACCATCAGAGGAAGAAAGCTGCTCGCCATGCCGGGAAATGATTCAAACTGAAGCGCCTGATGTCCAATCAGGTAATCTTCGGCCATGCCGTCTTCCGAAGGCAAAACGTCGCCACGGCTCATATTCTGAATCTGGCTGAGCATGATGCGCAAGGCTTCCGCCGTATCAGCAGTGCGGGTTGAAGCGCTCGCCATCCAGGCGCCGAGGGTGCGGTAACATTCAAGGCGGCTCGATGCTCCGTACACCAGGCCGCGGCGGGTGCGCAATGCGTTATAAAGCCTGTTCACCGCCGGCCCGCCGAGGACCTGGTTCGCAATCACGAGGGCTTCGAATTGGGGGGCCGCGCGGGAAACCGCCAGATTGCCGATGCGGATCGCGGTTTGCACCGCAGCCGGATCGTCAATGACCGTGATGGCCCGCGATTTGCCGCCGAGAGGCTTGCTGGGAGGAATCTGCGCGGGCGGCGGCATCGGCTTCCATCCGCCGAAGTATCGCGTCGCCAAACCGAACGCCTGGTTTTCGCTGAGGTCGCCGAGGATAAGGACGAACGCGTTGGAGGGACGATAATATTCCGCATGGAATGCTTCGAGCGCCTGCGGGGTGATTCGCCGGAGTGACGCGCGTGTGCCGTCGAGAGGATGGCCGTAAGGCGTTCCCGCAAAAAGGCGCACGCGGAGCGCTTCATCGGCAAGGTAAGCGGGATCGGCGCGCTCAACTTCAAGCGCGGAGAGAATTCTTTGGCGGATTTGCTGAAGCTGGCTTGCCGGAAAAGCCGGGTGTTCGACGATGTCCGCAAGCACGTCGAAAGCAAGGTCCGCGTGATTCGAGAGGACGGTCATGCTGGAGGTGGATCGGTCCCAGTCGGCGCCGGTCTCGAGGTCCGCGCCGGCCTGGTCCACGGATTCGGCGATTTGACCGGCGGTTTGCGTCGTCGTTCCCTGAGGCAGCAATCGTGCGACGAGGCTCGCCGTCCCCGGAGCGCCGGGAGGGTCCGCTTCAGCGCCCGCTTGCACAACGACTTCTACGGTAACCAGCGGGACGGTTCGGCGCTCGATGAAGGCACAGCTCAGGCCGTTCCCAAGCACTCGAACCACAGGCAACGGCAGTGAATAACGCTGCGCTTGCCTCGCCTGAGAGGCATCGCCTTGCCCGCTCAGCGGAACCGTCAAAAGCATTCCGGCGCACGCGAAGGCCGTGAGAGCCACAAACGCGCCTTGGCGAGCTTTTGAGGTTTTTCTACCGGCCATGCGCGCCCCGCTGCCCCTGATTGAGTCCTGCCGTATTGGATTGCTGCGCGGGCGCAGACGGATCGAATTCGACAAGCGTCAGGTTCTTCTTCACAAAATATTTCCGCGCCGCGGCCTGGACTTCTTTCGGCGTCAGCCGAAGGACTCGGTTGATCTCCGTGTTCGTCAGGGCGGGATCGTGAAGAACAACGCCGTCTTCGCCGAGCTGCCCCGCGCGTCCGCGCGTGGTTTCACGCTCCGCCACCCATTCGCTCAGAATCTGATTTTTCGCCCGGTCGAGCTGCCGTGCGGTCAGCGGCCTCTTGCGAAGGCGATTGAGAATCTGTTGAACGGCGGCTTCGCCCTGCTTTGCCGTGCTGCCGGAGTTCATGACGACCTGAATGAAAAAAAGGTTCGGGCACTGGGTAAAATCCGCGTCCGCGTCGGCCTCGACCGCAATGTGGTCGCGGCCGATCAGACTCCGGTAGATGAGTGACGTCTCGCCCTGGGAGAGCACGTTGATGAGCAACTCGAGCGGATAAGAATCGGGCGTGCCGTCAGGAGGCATTCGATAACCTTCGATAAACGCCGGGAGACTCACGTCTCGAACGACTCGAACGGTGCGCTCCGCCCTTTGCTTCGGCTCCTCAGTGCACTCCGTCACAAAGGGACCGGGACCCGGGGGCAGCGGGCCGAAGTCGCTCTCGATCCATTGCTTCACCCGGCTCGGTTTGAAATCGCCGACCACGAGAAGCGTCGCGTTGTTCGGACGATAATAAGTGTTGTAGAACTTCTTGATGTCGCCAACGGTTGCGCGGTCGAGATCCTTCGGGTCGCCGATGGGGAGCCAGTGATAGGGCGCAACCCTGAAGGCCGTGTCATAAAGCATCAGAAGCATCGTACCGTAGGGCGTGTTTTCAAACCGCATTCGCCGCTCTTCTTCGACGACCCTCCGCTCGTTATCGAGGTGTTTGGAGGTAATGCGCAAATCCCGCATGCGGTCGGCTTCGAGCCACAAAATCCGCTCGAGCACCCCGCTCGGAATCGTTTCCCAAAAGACGGTGACGTCCTGGCGTGTGTATGCGTTCAATTCGCCGCCGGCTTGAATGACGCTGGTTGCGATCTGTCCGCTCGGAACGTCGCGGGTCCCGTCGAACATCAGGTGCTCTAAAAGGTGCGCGTAGCCGTCTTCACCCGGCCCTTCATTGCGCGCGCCCACGTGATACCAGACTTCGAGCGTGACGACCGGCAGCTCATCGTCCTCTTCAAGGAGGACCTTCAAGCCGTTGGGAAGAGCGTAGGATTCGATGGGAAGCGGCGGGAGTTTGATTGGCGCCGCGGCCGCTCCGCTCGCAAACAGCAAAAGAGCGGCCATGGCCATGGCCACGCGTGCAGACTTCGTTGTCGTACCTTCCACCATGCGGTGTTTCAGCCGTCTCCCGACGACCCTGGAATCCTTGGGGAGGACGGCCGGCCCTGTGGGACCGACGGCGTCAACCTTCGGCTCGCGAGACATCCTGATTTTACCACCCTGCTGCAAACGGCGCTTGCTCTCGGGCACGCCGAGCGCCGGAAACGCCGCTGAGAGCGCTGTACGGCAAGTGTATCGCCAATTGGCCGCCAGCATGAGCCACGCAAAGATCAAGCAAGCCGCGCTATACTCAAACCCGCCGATATGGGTCTTCGCGGATCCCTCAATAAGCGCAGGCTGCGCGCCGAGTCTCTCCTTGCACCGCTTGTACTGCTCGCAACATTCGCGACTTTCGCGGGCACGCTCGACTTCGGCTTCGTTTACGACGACCACGATCAGATCACCTCGAACTACCGGTTGATGGCCTGGAGGTACGTCCCGGGATATTTCACGCACCACCTTTGGGCACAGCTCTTCTCGCATGCGCCGAGCAACTACTATCGGCCGATATTTCTGCTCTGGCTGCGCGTGAACGTGTGGCTTTACGGGCTGCGCCCCTGGGCGTGGCACTTGACGAGCGTGCTCGCGCACCTGGCGGTGACCTGGCTGGTTTACGCGCTGGCGCGGCGGTTGTTCGAGGACCGAACAAGCGCGCTTGCTGCGATGCTGGTGTTTGGGCTTCACCCGATCCATCTTGAAACGGTGGCGTGGATTTCCGACATTGACGACTCGCTCGCCGCGATTGCAGTTCTCGGCGCGCTGCTTTGTTACATCAAATGGCGCGACGGCGCGGGCAAAAGGTGGCTTGCCGGAGGGCTCGCGCTCTATGCCGCGGGCGTGCTCACCAAGGAAACTGCGGTGGTGTTGCCCGCTTTTGTCGTCGCCTGGGAATTTCTCTTCGGCACAGAGCGCGCGCAGCAAACCACACTGAAGGGGATCGTGCGGCGGGCTATCGCTGCGACTCTTGCCGCTTGGACGTTCATCGCGGTGACCGCTGCGTATCTTGCCGTGCGCTTCGCCGTCCTCCATCACCTGGCCCACATATTCACTCCGATGCCGCTCAAGGTGCTGCTCGCAACCATTCCGGAGATGCTGGCGTTCTATGCCGGCAAGCTCGTGTGGCCGGCTGGCCTGAGCGAGTTTTACGGCCTGAGCTATGTCGTCCATCCCGGATGGCGGACGTTTGGACTGCCGTTGCTGATTACTGCGGCGGTCGCTCTAGCGCTCATTGCCTGGTCTTGGCGGTCGGCGCGAGTCGCCTTCGCTTCGATCGTGCTGTTTCTCCCGATTGCCCTGGTGCTCGACGTTCAAGTCTTTCCCGGAGGCGATTTCGTCCACGACCGTTATCTCTATCTGCCTTCGGCAGGGTTTGCCATCCTCGTAGCGGAAGCTTTCCGCCATTTGCCGCTCGACCGCATTTCAGCGCGCCGTGCGCCTTTCGCGCGCGCGGCAATCTTGTCAGTAGCCGCGGTCGTGCTTGCCTGGGGCACGATCGGCCAGAGCACAATCTGGGCGAATGACCTTCTGCTCGGAACGCAAGGAGTGAAAGTCGCTCCCCGCAACGTCCGCGCGATCAATGAGCTTGCTTCCATTCTCGTCGAGAAGGGCTATTACCGGCGCGCTATCCGGCTTCAAAAGCAAGCGATCGCGCTCCGTCCCGGCGCCTGGGCGTCCCATTACAGTCTTGCCATGGCCTGCTACGACCTCCACGATTACGTTCGCGCGAGACGCTATATCGAGGAGGCGATTCGCATCTCGCCAACCGACTCGCGTGAATACCTTCTCCTGGCTGCCATTGAGTTTGCGGAGCATGATTTGCCTGCGGCCGAGACGCAGGTCCGCCGCGCCATTCAGCTTGAGCCGAGCGATCCCGGCGGCTACGAAGCGCTCGGCCGGGTTTTCGCGGCCGAGGGTAATTACGCGGGCGCGATTCGGGAATTTCAAATTGCGATCGAGGAAGACCCGAACAAGCGTTCTGCGCGCGAGCTTCTAAAACTCGCAACGGCCAGGGAACAAGCAAGTAAGCCGGCAGTGAAGAACAAATAAAAAGAGGCGCAAAGGCGTCCTGCGGCCACAATCAGCTCTGCATTGGCCTACTGCGGAATTTGCGGGATACGGCTGTCGGCAGGATCAGCCCAGCGCTCATTGGGGATGGTCGGCGCCCAATCAGGCCGCAAGGGATCGCGGTCGTAAGGGTAGGAACCCAGACGCTTGTAGAGCTCGTGATACTCGGCGACTTTCTTTCGGTCAAGGCGAACGCCGAGGCCCGGCGACGCGGGCACGGCAATCGCCCCGCCTTCATATTTCATCTTGCCGCCTTCAATCACGTCATCCGCAAGCTCGTGGTAATGGGCGTCGGCGGCATAAGGCAAATTCGGAACGACGGCGCCGAGATGGAGCATGGTCGCAAGCTGAATGCCCAGCTCGCCTGAAGAATGGACTCCAATATCCAATTGAAAAGTTTCGCAAACATTCGCGGCCTTGACGCATGGGCGAATCCCGCCCCAAAACGTCGTATCCAGCAGAACGACATCCACGGCCGGCTTGAGAATGTTGGCGGCAAGCTGCTCGAAGTTGACGACCACGGTATTCGTCGCGAGCGGAATCTTCACGCGCTCGCGGACGCGCCTCATGCCCTCCATGCCGAAAACCGGATCCTCAAAATAATCGTTGTTCAAATCTTCAATGGCGCGGCCGAAGCGAATGCCCCAGTCTGCCGGCCAGGTGCAATTCGGATCGATCCGCAAACGATCTTCAGGGAAAGCGGCGGCGAGCGCCCGATAGCATTCAAGCTCGTAGTGCGGCGGAAAAACACCGGCTTTCAGCTTGTGGCTCGAAAAGCCATGCAGGGATTTAAGCCGCCGCGCGTGCGCGACGAGCTGGTCCAGGGTCCGCACTTCGCCCGCGCCGGTCTTCGGATGAGCGTAACGGAAGAAAAGATAGGACGCGAAGGGGATACGATCTCTCAAGCGCCCGCCCAAAAGCTCCGAAACCGGCGCGCCCCAGGCCTGGCCGAGTAGATCGAGGCAGGCAAACTCGATGGCCGCGAGAATTTGAGTGCGGTTGTTGTAAAGAGAAGCCGTGGGATTCGCGATGCGCAGGCGCAATTCTTCAAGCCGCGCCGGATCCTGACCGAGCAGCGAGGACTTGAGCGCCCGGAATGCGACGTCGTTCGATTCGCCGCCTCCGCCCATTTCGCCCAGGCCGACGAGGCCGTTATCCGTTTCGATCTCGACGATCGTCCGCACGAAGCGGCCCCAATGGCATCCATTCGCATGGCGCAAGGGGGCTTCGAGCGGAACGGTAACGGGCGTGGCGCGGAGGTCTTTGATTTTCATGCAGGCGTGCCGAGCTTGCGGATTGCAAAAGCATAGGCGCCGACGGCGACGGCTTCGCTCGTGCCGAGACGCGTGAGTCCAACCGCCGTGCGCTGCATGGGATCGTAGCGAACTTTGCGGGTCGAACCGGGAACCGTAATCTCCCGCGTTTCGCCTCGCAGAAAAGCTTCGCGCTCTTCCGGAACTTCGATGTTGAAAGCGACGGGGCCGAGGCGTCGCTGCCCATTGCCTTCGAAGCAAGCGTTCAGGGCTCTAAACAATGGATCGAGAAACAACGGGTGGGCGCCGGATATTCCCCCGCCAATCACCGCGAGGCTGTCGGTGAGCGTCAGCATCTGCGCGAGAGCGTCGCCTGCGACTTCACCGAGGCGGCGGTAAGCCTCGCGAGCGGCGGCGATGTTGCCGCTTCGCCGGCCCATGCCGATTTCGAATATCGTTTGGGTATCGGGCGCCTCTTCGAACGAAATACCGCTTTGCTCGGCGTACACGCGCGTCACCGCGCGGATGGATGCGCCCTCCTCTGCGCCGAGCGAAGGATCAAGCTTGTTGCGGAGCATCCAGACTTCAGCCGCACCGGAGTTATCACCGAGGAAAAGCTCTCCATCGCGAACAATGCCGCCGCCGAATCCCGTGCCAAGCGTTATTCCCATCAAGTTGTGATAACGCTTCGGGCTTCCCGCCCGCTCAAGCAATTGATTGACGTAGGGCAGAAAACCGGCAATCGCCTCTCCGTAGGCGAACAAGTCGCCATCGTTATTGATGAAGACAGGAATTTTGAATTTCTCCTCGAGCATCGGCCCGAGCGCGACGCCGCCTTGAAAAGCGGGGAGATTGCCCAGGTCGCCGATAATTCCGGCCGGATAATCCGCGGGGCCGGGAAATGCAAAACTGATGGCCGCTGGCGGCTCCGGCAGCGACTTGCTCATGCTTTCGAAACCCGCGACGATGGCGGCAAGGCTTTCATCGAGCCGGTCGGCCCTCCAGGGCTGCGGAGTCGGCGAAACGAGCAATTGATTGCCTCGCATGGCGGCGAACTTCAGCGCCGTCCCTCCCGCGTCGAGCGTCATCACGATTCGCCTGTCCCGGCTTGGATCGCTAAAGGGCATGGAGTCCATTTTCCGCGCATTCGCGCGATTCATCGGTCGCGCTTACGCGACATTAAAACCTTCCACAACGACTTTCGGTTTCTCGCCGCGGGTATCGGCCTCGTTCAGCTCTATCTGAATCGAACGGCTTTCGCCGGGCATGAGCGAGACGTAATTGTCGCTGTAAATGACCGGCAAAATGCGGTCGCCGGTTTTCTCGCGCACGGCCTTCGAGCGCACCATGAGCGCCGGATGGGCGGAGGGATTCTCGAGCGCCGCGGTCAAAAGCCAGCGATCGCCTTGTCTTTTGCGGCTCACGGCGGAGATGAGTTTAATTTTGGGCAGTCCGCGAATCGCGCGATAATTCCCTTCCTCAACCGCGCGCAAATAGAAATTTTCGGAAACGATTTTTCCGGCCTGCCGCAACTTCAGGCGCAGGAAATGCACCGGCGACAAACCCGCGGGATAACGCATCGCGAAGCATTCGACAATGCTATCTTCACGACTCGCAAGCGAGGATGATTTTGCCCATTGCTTCGCGCCATCCATGTTCAGCAATTCCGCTTCAGCCGTCAGACCCTGCACGTTTCCCGCGCTGTAATTGACGACTTCTATTCTTTCTTTCATCGGATTCCATTGGATGTGAAGCGGCTCGCAAGCCTTCTTGCATCCGAAATAGGCGGCGGGGACGTCGAAAAAATAATCGTAGGTTTGCCAGACGAAGGAGGGCCAGCACGGGTGCGACATCCAAAGGAGCAGGCCCATGCGGTGCTCGGCGTCGGCCTCAAACATCGCTCGGTAAGTGTCATAGTTGATAAACTGCGCGAGCGCAACCCAGTCCTCTGCGTTGCTCGCGCCGCCGTAACTGTTTTCAATCAAGCTGATGAACGCGCTGCCGCTCTGCGCGCCTTCCAGGCAGAAATCGTGCAAGCCCCAGTCGAGCCCTTGCGGCCAGAGCGCCGATTCCGGCATCATCCCGCGGACGCTTTCGATGGGCGGAATATTGGGGGCGCCTTCTTCGCTGTGCAGTTTATTGTGGGTCGCGAATTCAAAATAGAAGCGCCGCGGCATCGCGCGATAAGGCCCGTGGCCGCTTACAACTTGGTCGGCGGAGCTTGGAATGTATTGAATTCCAGGCGACAGCTCCGCCAGCGCCTTTTGAAGACCCTCTTCGAGTGGCTTCGGCGGAAAGCCTTCATTGCGTCCGCAGAAGAGCCCGATGGAAGGGTGGTTGCGAATCCGCAAAATCGTGTCGCGGGCGTTCGCGAGAAACATCGCGCCATCCTTTGGGTCCGGCCCGTCCCAGGGATTCGCAAGCCAAAAATCCTGCCACACCATGACGCCGTGCCGGTCACACGCTTCGTAAAGCGCGTCGTCGCCGATTTGCCCCACCCAATTGCGGATCATCGTGAAATTCATTTCCTTGTGATACCGGAGCGCCGCGTCATATTCGCGCTTGCGATATCGCAACAAGGATTCGCTGAAGCCCCAATTCCCGCCGCGCGGAACGAAGCGTCGGCCGTTCACCCGGATATTGAGCGCTCCGCCTTCCTCGCTGTACGTCATTTGGCGAAGGCCGGCTTTGAAATCCATCACGTCTGAAATCTTTCCGCGGCCGTATTCGAATTCCAGATGGACGCCGTAAAGATTCGGTTCGCCGTAGCCGTTCGGCCACCAGAGTTTGGGATCTTGTAGCCGCAATGAGGGAGTCGTTCCCGAATCGAATCGAATTTTCCTGCTTTCGCCGCCTGCAAGATGAATACGCTGCGTAAACTCAACTTCGCCGAGCAATCCACGCAAAATCCCTTTGACCGGCTTCGCCTCGTGATTCACCGCATCAACTTCAATGGCCACTTCCGCCGCGGACGTATCGGGCAAAGGCAAAGACGTCGTCACCCACGAATTTTCAAGCGTCACCGGACCGGTGAACCTCAGATGAACGTTGCCCCAAATGCCGGTGTTCCGTCCGCGAATGGTGGGGATCCAGTCCCAGCCAATCGAAGCATGGTAAGTCGGATTGTCCAATCCGAGTGCGCCGCCGTTCTTCCCTGTTGTCTCAAAAGTCTTTTGCTTGACGCTGCCGGGCGTGTCGTTCTTGATGACGCGCACGGCAAGCGTATTCTCATTAGCCGACCAGTGGTCTGTGATGTCGAATCGGCCTCGCATGAATCCGCCGTCGATTTTTCCCAGC
>JAKASG010000115.1 GCA_021828285.1 Acidobacteriota bacterium
ACGCCTATTTCATCTGGAACCCACGAGTCCATCACCAATCGCCAGATTTTGAGTGGAAGCGAAAGATGAAATCTTCGGCGGGAGGCGGATTGAGCCTCGCGGCCGCGAAATGCATCGAGCGTACGCGCCGCGAACACGAGGATTTGCTGGCCGAGTTCAACAGCTTGATGGCAGGCGTCGAGGCGACACTCAACACAACCGGAATGGGCGTCAGAAGGCTGACGCACCAGGAATTGTTTCTTGAAATCAAGCAGGCGCTCAATCCTTTGTTTCAAGACACACTCCGTTTCAGATCCTTTGAACATCAGTTGGTTTACGAAAGCGCCCGCGCTCAGGCGGCAAACGTCAATGTCGAAGATGAAGCCGATGACTACCTCAAAATCGGCGGCCTGCTCTATTCCTTCATCAGCCTCAAAGACCTTCCCGACGCCACCTTCCCAGGAATGTTGCGGGAACTTCTTGCCATGCCATTCCCGCTCGTCGCCAACGTGGAAGTCACGCTGCCTGACCAGGCCAAGGTTCAGAAGCAGTTCAAATCGCGCCTGCGAAAAATGATGGCCGCCCAACGGGACATTCACGGCGGCTTTCGCCTCAATGTTGACGCCCAGGTTGCCGAGGAGCAACTGATCGAAGTCCTGAAAAAAGTCATTTCAAGCTCGCTCAAGGTGTGCGAAACGAGCCTGATCGTGGGAGTCCGGACTTCAAAGCCGGTCCACAGCCGGGCCGACCGCGAGGAAGCGGAACGTATCCTCGCCGACCGCCGCCAGCGCGTGCTTCATGCACTTGGCAGGATGAACGGAGCGCGGGGCATCGCCGAGATGCTCGCGCAGAAGCGGCTCTATTTCGGAAGCCTGCCCGCGATGGCAAGTGAAAACAAGCGGGCGATTCCGCAGCTTACCCTTCACGCGGCGGACTTATTGCCCGTTGAAGCCCCCTGGCGCGGCACACCGCACTCACCGGTGATGCTCTTTGCGACTCCTGAAAGGCAGTTGATTCCCTTCTCGCCCTTCGACTCATCGCTTGGCGACGCCAACATGCTGATCATGGCCAAAAGCGGTGGTGGGAAGACGTTCATGGCGCAGATGTTCCTGTTGATGCTCGCCAGGACGAATCCTCTCATTTCCATCCTTGAGCGAGGAGATTCTTACCGGCCGCTGGTTGAGCTGATGGGCGGGCGAACGATTGCCGTGGACCTGGAAGGCCGCGAAACGCTCAACCCCTGGGACCTGCCGCCCGGCGATACTCAGCCGACCAAGGACAAGATCGCGTTTCTCAAAAACCTCACACTTCACATGATCGGCCACGACCGCCGGTCGGACGATACGTTGCTCGATAACCTCCTGAGCGACGCCATCGCCCGGACATACAAGCGATGCGCCTCCCGTTTTTCCAATCCCATTCCAACCTTCAACGACCTCAAAGAAGAGCTTGCCAACTGGCGGGACGAAGAGCGGATCGAGCGGACGATGGATGAAGCGAAACTCGCCTCGGTCAAGCTCCGGTCTTGGACTGGTGACAAAGGCGTTTATGCGAACCTGTTTGACCGCCGGACGACGATGCGGCTCGACGCAAGCTGGCTTTTCTTCGACGTCGAAGGCTTAAGTTCTGACCCACAGCTTGAAACTGCGATGAGCATGGTCATCGCTCACGCAGTTTCCGAGCGCGCCTCGGGTAAATCGGGACAGCCCTCCATTACGGTCCTCGATGAGTGCTGGGCGCTGCTTGATTCGCCCAGCCTTGCGCCCGAAGTTGTTCAGCTCTTTCGCACCGCGCGAAAACGTTACGGAAGCGTCTGGGGCATCAGCCAGACACCCGAGGATTTTGTCGGCACGGAGACAAAGCCCAGGGAGCATGGGCCGGGAATCCTAAAGAATGCAACCACGAAGATCATCGGCCAGCAGCCGGGCGACACCAGCGTTCTGGTAAAACACCTTTCGCTCAATCCTGCAGCGGTTCGAGAAGTGAAGGAATTCAGCGCCCCGCAGAAGGGCCAATCCGCCCGCGCCCTACTGGTTCTCGGGGAAAAGTCGGAGACCACTCAAACGATTTGCCTTGTGCCGACGGCGCTTGACTACTGGGTTTGCACAACATTTCCGCGCGAGCGCCGCTACCGCGCTCGGTTCCTGAACGAGCATCGCGGCCGTCCGCTGCTTGAGTGCTATCAGGAACTCGCCAAGAAGTTTCCGCGAGGATTGGCTGAGCTACCGCCGCTTCCGGAGGAGTCTGCGACGAAAGCACAAGAGGCGGTTGTGCCGGGGTAAGGGCGGCTCGGTCGGGTTGGAGTAGGAGAGTTCCAAAAGGATCGCGAGCCATTTAGGGCTCGGGAACGGAGGGCATTTATGACAGCGGTTTTCTTGCTTCTCTTTTCGTGGGGCGTGGTACGGGCAAAGACCCGAAAGCAAGTTTTCGCATTAGCGCTTGTGGGCACAACGGCGGCGGTGCTCGTAGCCCGGCCGCAGCGCGCCTACGGACAGACACTGGTTGGTGAGATCCAAGCCGTCCTGAACGTCATCAATGGCCTTATCCAAACCGCGCTCAATGCGATCCACACCGTGACGGGCGCAATCAGCGCGTTCTACCAGAGCGTCGCCTGGCCGGTTCAGCTGATCAATCAGGCGAAGGCGCTTGTCTCCCAAATGATCACCCAATACCGAAGCCTCATGCAGAGCATATTCAACATCAACCTCGCGAGCGCGACTTTGCCGGCAACGCAGAGCCTCGAAAACGTGATCCGCAATCCGCAGGTCAATGACATCAACTCGGTCGGAAGTGATTACAGGAACGTGTACGGCCCTCTGCCGTCAACAGCCGCGGCCAGCCCTCAAGACCGAATGATGATGGACATGGACGACGCCTTAGCTCAGGACAATCTGAAAACGTTGAAAGAAACCGGCGACGCCGGCGAGACCGAGCTTGGGATTGCCAACCGAATCGAAGACGCGGCGAGCCAGGCCGCGCCCGGTTCGGCACCCTTTCTGACTGCGACCGCCGTTGCTGCGAGCATCGAAAGCCAGGCGCTCACACAAAAGATGATCGCGGCAGAACTGCGCCAAGAGGCCGCGCGTCTTGCCCACTCGAATGCGCTCCGCAAGCGCGGCGCGGCCTATGCGGGCGCATTCAGCAATTCAATCGAGAAAATGCTTCAGCCAAGGTAGCGACTTTAGGGAGGACCGTTAAATGAAGGAAAAACTTCAGAGGCTTGAGAAATCCATGAGGCAGTCAGTATCAAGTAGTGCCCGGTGGGCCCGGAAAAACAAATTCAGGGCTACGGTCCTTGCGCTGGTGTTCATGCTGGCCGCGCCTCGGCCGGTGAAGAGTCAATTCCTGGATCCCTGCTGCGCAATTATGGAAGCGGGATTGTCCACCATTGCGAGCACGCTTTCGAGCGTCATCGGCGGAGG
>JAKASG010000116.1 GCA_021828285.1 Acidobacteriota bacterium
AAGTGCGCGCGCGCGTGGTCCGCCGCCAGGTCCTGAGCGGCAATTCACAAAAGATTTACGGCGTTCAGTACGAGCAGGTCCCTCTGGCCTGACGTTGGCCGGCCGTTCCGCCAAGCCCTCCGGCAAGCGAACGGGAGGCGATTCGGAAATTGCGCCGCCGGGCGGGGCCTATGTTTGACGTTTCGAAGGAGTTAATGGCCTTTCCAGAGGCGCCTCATGCTCGCTATAGGTTATGCCGATACTCTTTGAGGAAGCGCTTCGGCGGCGGGGGTTGCACAAACGGTTGTTAATCTGTTATTAGTATTACACGCGAGGTTAATGACTGCGGAACGCCCTTGAAGCATTTTATTAGTGCGCCTCGGGGCTGGGTTGACCATGGCGAGCGATTCATCAAAAGGGAAGCGCCCTCGGATTCTGGTGGTGGATGACGAAGAGTCCGTGTGTTCGATGTTCTGCGCGAAACTGGAGGAAGAAGGCTTCGAGTGTGAATCCTGCTTGAGCGCGGAATCGGCCCTGCGGCGCCTGTCGGAGAGCCCTTTTGACGCTGTGATTTCAGACCTGAAGATGCCGGGGATTGGCGGCCTCGGCCTTTTGAGAGAAGCCGTGCGGTCCCATCCTTCCCTTGCGGTGATCATGGCCACCGGCGAAAGCGACGTGCGGGTTGGGATTGAAGCGATGCGCCAGGGCGCCGCAGATTACCTCGTGAAGCCCGTCCAATTGGACGCGGCGGTGCTAAGCCTGAAGCGGGCCCTCGAGGAAAAGCGCCTGCAACGTGAAGTGGAAAGATACCGGCGCACGCTCGAGGAGATGGTCGAACAGCGGACGCGCCAGCTTCAGACAGCCATGCGGCGCGTCGAGCAAACCTATGACGACACGCTCGAGGTTTTGGGCGCCGCGCTCGATCTTCGCGATACGGAAACGGCGGGCCATTCGCGCCGCGTCAGCCTTTATTGCCTGGAAATGTCGCGTGGACTCGGCAACTCGCCGGAGCAGCTCAAGGTGATTGCGCGAGGGTCTTATCTGCACGACATCGGGAAAATCGGGATTCCGGACGCGATTTTGCTCAAGGAAGGGAAGCTGACGCCGGATGAAACCGCGATCATGCAGACCCACGTCCGCATTGGCTACGAACTCGTCAGCAGCATCCCTTTCCTTGCGGCGGCGGCCGAGATCGTGCTCACCCATCAGGAACGATTCGACGGCACGGGCTATCCGCAAGGACTCATGGCTGAAGAAATTCCGCTCGGCGCCCGAGTCTTTGCGATTGCAGACACTTTGGATGCCATGACTTCCGACCGGCCTTACCGGAAAGCGCTCCCATTTTCTGCCGCGCGGGAAGAGATCCAAAGAGAATCGGGCCGCCAATTTGATCCGGATGTCGTAAAGGTTTTTCTCTCGATTTCGGAAAGCGTTTGGCAGAAAATTCGGCGCGAGATTGCGGCGTCGCGGCGTTACCTTCCCCTTGTGGCCTCCAGGGAAATTCCTCCGGCGGCGGGGCTGCGCCCGCCTGGCAGTGACATCCGGAAGCAGTCTGAGGTCTGACTTCAGCGGCGCCGGCACAGCTTTGCCGATGAGCCCGGCAGGACGGGTGCAGCGGTCGCTGCCGAAAAATGCCGCGGACGTTTTCTCCGGCGAACGCCCCGCACACGAACATAATTTTTTCATCCTGCGGCCCGCTTCTGGTATCATCGGCGAGATCTCGGACGACACCGGCGGGGGCGAGATTCCGAAAATCCCGTAATCTCCCATGGCATTGAAACTCATGCTGGTTGAAACCGACGAGGGTTTGTTCCGCGCCATCAAGGAGTGGGTGCAAGCGCTGAGCGTCGAGGTGCTCGCCCTTACCGAAACGCACGAAGCCATAAAGAGAATTCAGAAGGAGCGTTTTGACGGTTTTCTCGTCGAGGGGAGATTGCCGCCGCCGGATTGTTTCGACCTGGCGCGCGCCGTCCGTACGGGCACGAGCAGCCGTAGCGCTCCCATCGCCCTGCTGACCGAACCTGAAGACCTCGACACGATGCGAAGAGCGTTCGCACAAGGGATCAGCGTATTCTTGTTCAAGCCGGTGACGCAGGAGCGCCTGACGGCGCTGATTCGAGTGATGCGCGGCCCGATGCTCGCCGAAAAGCGAAGGCGAGCCCGGTTGCCGGTGCGCGTGCCCGTCGCCTGCATCCAGGGCGGGAACCGGTTTAACGGAACGTCGGTGAATCTCGGCGAGGGCGGAATGCTATTGGACCTGCCGCGTAAGGCCGAACTGGGCGGGCCGATCGAAATGGAATTTCAGGTGCCCGGCTCAGAGAATGCCGTGCAGGCGCGCGGCCGGGTCATTCGCAATGAGCCTCCGAGCCGGAGCGCCATCGCTTTCGATAATGTTCCTGCCGAAGGGATTGAAGCGATTCGGCAATTCATCCGGGGAACCGTCAAGGAATAATCCGTTCCGCACCGCCCGGAGGCAAAACCCGCGCATCAGGCGTTCAGCCCACAGGCACCCACACAAAATTTCCCCACCCGAGCTTTGACACCTCGCACGTCTTGCAAGTGATCCTGCCGATGGTCCGGGCGCGGCCTGTAATCTTGAATTTTGTGATGGCGTCAATTTCGAAGCCCAGCTTGAGATTGCACATATTCGCAATGTGCGAATTCTTGCCGGTTCCGACGACGCAGGCGATGTGGATTTCGGACGTCCCCACCCACTTATCGCCCTCGCGCCGGCAAACCGTGTGGATCGAGGTGCCGCGCTGCGCTGCGCCCAGCGGGATATCAACCCAGTTGGCCGTCAGGCGATCGCCCTGGATGACGACGCGATAGTCTCTTCCGGTGGTGAGCGATCGCCAAATGTTTTTTTCTTTAGTTTCACGGGTGACGACAGCGCCGTTCGATGGATGCGAACCCGCAACGGAGGGTGTGGGCGGCGGCGTGGAACATCCGAGCGCGCCGAGCGCAAGGGTCGAAACCAACAGCCATTTCCATTCGAGTATCAGTTTCCTCAACAATGTCTCCTTCAAAGATGGCATCAGGACAGGCAAGCGCAAGCCGAGCTGCCCGTCCGGCGTGCGTCCCGAGCGATAGGGTTTTGCCTTCAAAAAGGACCTCCGGTGACTGGTGCGCCGACGATCCGCTCCAGCACACTCGCGGGCGCGAATTCCGGGCGGAGCATGGATTGCCGCGCGATGATGAAAGTCTGTTCGAAGGCCAGCCGGCCTGAAAGGACGGCGTGGCTGACGATATCCGTGTACACAATCCAGCTCGATAGCGGCGGAAATTCCCATGTTTCCTTTACGCTCTCCGCCTGGAACTTCGTATTCTCTTTCAG
>JAKASG010000060.1 GCA_021828285.1 Acidobacteriota bacterium
TCCAGGTGATGTTTCTCGAGGGAAATCCCTCACAAGCCGTCTCTTCGCTCACAAGCGCAACGCCCGGCCTTTTGCCTTTTGGCTCGGTCGAAGGCGAGGCTGCCGCTCCCCACGGCAACATTTTGTTCATCGCGACGATTCCCGGCCAGGCCCCCGGTGTGGGTCTTTATTGCTACTGCCAGGGCCAGGTTGAACCGCTTACCACCCCGCTCGATTTCGCCTCCATCTCCGCCACGCTCGCCGGCCGTCCCCTCAGCTCCCTCACCACGGATTCCAAGTCCACCGCCGCTTTCATCGCGCCCACGGGCCCTCCCGGCGTTCCGTCAAACGCGATTTACGTCACTCCGATTCCCATGCAGTAGCCGGCCACGCGAATCGGCAGCTTCATGTTCGTTTCCCCGCATTGACGCTGGGCGCTTGTCCGGATTAGAATAGTTGTTTCGGGCTTGTGTGGGAATTCATCATTCCTGTTTCAAAGTCCCAATCCCAGCAACGAGTGAGAAGCAGCGATGAACGCAAACGATCTTCGTCCCGGAATGGTCATCCAGCATAACGGCGATCTTTTCGCTATTCACAGGGCCGAGCACCGCACGCCCGGCAATCTCCGCGCCTTTGTTCAAGCGCGCATGCGCAACCTCCGCACCGGCGCCTTGAGCGATTATCGCTTCCGGTCGGAAGATGACGTCGAACGCGCCGTGCTGGATGAAGTCGATATGCAGTATCTTTACGCGGACGGCGACACGTTCTACTTTATGAACACGAAAAATTATGAGCAGATCGCGCTTAACCGCGACGTCGTCGGTGACCGGGCTCTCTATCTGATTCCCGAAGTCGTCCTGAAAGTGGAGTTTTATGAGAGCCGCCCGGTCGGCATCGCTCTCCCCGCCACCGTGGACCTCAAAGTTGTCGAGACCGAGCCGGGCGTCAAGGGAGGCTCCGCCACGAACGTCGGCAAGCCGGCAACGCTCGAGACCGGCCTGATCGTTCAAGTCCCGCCCTTTGTCAGCGAAGGCGATGTCATTCGCGTGGATACCGCCGACGGCTCCTACCTCGAACGCGCTAACTGACTCCCGCCTGCAGAATCGCTCGCTGGTGGTTGCTCTTATATTTCCAAGAGCGCGCGAGGCTGAGCTTTGTTCCGCACCGCAGTGTCGGGCGCGCTATTGGGTCGGAATGACAAAGAGTGTGATCGAAGCTGCGGGGAATGTTGCCGTCATCGTACTCGTCGTGCTGCCGGTTGCGGGAGGTGTCACGGGCTGGTCGGCCAGGGGAACAATTTGCGCGAGCTCCGCGTCGCTATATTGATAAACCTTCGCGTTGCCGGTCGCCGTCAGATTTTCAAGAGAAAGCGTGCTCGAGAGTGCGCCGAACGTCTTATTGATCACGAGGACGGTGACCGCATGGTCGGAAGAGCGCAGCGCGGCGTAAACGGAAAGCTTTCCCTGGTCGGTGCTCTCAGAACTGAGCGAGATGTCGCCGAATTTCGAGTCCGCGCCGTCATAGTTGCGATAGATTTCAAAGGCGATCAGCCCGGGCATCTGAGTTGAGTCCGGAGCCCCCCAGAGCGTCGCGAGGTCGAGGCCATACTTTCCAAAAATGCCGAGAAGATCGGCCTGAGCAAGCGCCCCGTTGATGGACTCCTGGCCGCCCCAGTTATACTCCGAAGTCGCCGTCATGGTGCCGGGATAGTTGTCCGCGACCCAGGCCTGCATCCGAGGAATCAATTCCGGGGCCTCGAGAGGCGTTGAGCAGCTCGATGTGTAGTTCAGATCCGTAATGTAGTTCGGCTGCGGATAATTGGGATCTGTATAGGTCGGATCCCAGAAAACGCGCGTCGAGTTGAGGCGCGCTTCCTGTTCGGCAGTGTCTCCCGCCGGCGCGAGGCCGACGCCCGAGCCGTTATAATCCGCCGCGAAATAGAGGTGCAAGTCCAGATAGTCGAGCAGACGGGGCGTGTTGTGGGCTGCGGCGTAATCGTTGAATTGCTGAAGATAATAAGCGACCAGTGGCACGCCGCCGTGCGCTTCGCGATCCGTGGGATTCTGCCACGGCTCATAACAGGGACCCGTGCTCCATCCGTTTTCGATATCTTTCTTCGAGTAGAAGAACGACCACCAGAAGGAAAGGACCGGCCCGGCAACCTGGGCCGTAGGGTCCGCCGTCTTGACGGCGAGCGCCGTCGCTATGTCATTGTTCGCGAGCTCGTCATAGGTGAAAGGCGAAGGGTGCACGTCTCGTTGCGTCGCGTCCCACCAGTCGGGTTCGTTATCGAGATCGTAAACGGCGACGCCGCCATTTGCCGCCGTCCCGAATTTCTGCACGAGTGAGCTGACCCACGCGCCGGCAAAGGATGGGCCTTCCGCGATGCTGGTTACGGAGGGCTGATTGCCGGTGACGTAGCAACCGTTCGGATTGGTGCAGCCCTGAACGCCGTCCGGATAGACTCCATTGCCACAGCCCTTCGAGGAATCCTCGGATTGCTGCCCGGGGTAAGTCGAAACGGGAAAACCGCAGGAGGCGGAGTCCTTTGCCACCCAGCCTTGCACTGGTACCGTGCCCATTGTGGCCGCACCGATGGACTGATCGAAGGTCACGAGGTCATTGAATTGGCCCGTCGGGGGCATTCCGTAAGCGCCGTAGGCGTTTTCGAAGAAGTAGTCGGCCCCGGCGTTCGTATCGCCGTTCAAATAATTGTATCGCGATGTGTTGTCGCCTCCCCAGCGAAGGATCGAAGTGCGGGCAGGCCCATCAACGCTTTCGAGGAATCCATAGGCATTCATGCCGTAAATGTACGGATTGATCGGGTGAGTCTCGCCGGCCGCGTTCACGGTCAGAGCAGGTCCGGCCGACTGTGCCGGAGACTGAATCGTAACCGTGGTTGAGCCGCTTTGAGTTGAATCTTCAGCGGAGGTTGCGGCCACCGTAACCGTTGCAGGCGCCGGATAGGGCGTTTCATACAACCCCGACGAACTGATGGATCCAATGCTGCCCGACCAACCGGGAGGGCCGGTGACCGACCAATTGACCGCTGAGTTGAAGTTGCCGGTCCCGCTTACAACGGCGCTCAACTGCAAAGTGTCGCCAATCGTCACGGAGGGCGTGGCCGGCGTCACCGAAATTCCCGTAATCGTGGGACCGGGGGGCGCGACCGAGGCCTGAGTGCTTCCACCACCGCAACCGGCCAACACAAGGAACCCTGCAATGCCTGCAATTCCCGCTGCTAAACCCCACCGGATTTGAAACACGTTCCGACTTACGTGATTGAAAATTCCGCCGGAGATCACCGGTCTTTGGCGTGCGAGACCGTCGAACGTTCGCCAATCGCGCATCTTAGCAAAGCCTACCCCGGGGGCAGGGCGACGCAGATCACGGCACTGCGCTACGTCTCCGCGCAGCTTGATAGCGCCGGATTTGATCGTCGCACAATAGGGCGGCGACTTCAAGCATCGGTCAAACGGAGAATGAGCTGAAGCTGTTACGACAAAATCTCTCGACGGTTGCCATCCGTGAGGTTGCGCGCTAAACTCCTTGCCCTATGAAACCTACGAATGTCTCCTTGGGAATTCTTATGACGTTGGGGCTGGCCGTGCCGCTGATGGGACAAATGCCGCACAGCAGTCTCGATCGCATGACCGCACGATCCATGGTCATTTCGAGGCGGGGTATTGTGGCGAGCGATCAGGTGCTGGCGTCTCAGGCGGGCGCGGAAATCCTGGCGCGCGGAGGATCGGCTGCCGACGCAGCCATCGCCACAAACGCCGCCATGGGAGTGCTTGAGCCGATGTTGAACGGCATGGGCGGAGACTTATTTGCCATCGAATACGACGCCAAGACAGGAAAGCTGGTCGGACTCAATTCGAGCGGATGGGCGCCCGAGAAACTGACGCCCGCCTTCCTCAAGAGCAAGGCGATCACGCGGATGCCCGGATACGGTATTTATTCGGTTACCGTGCCGGGCGTCGTAGCCGGCTGGTGGGCGCTGCACGAACGATATGGCAAGCTTCCATGGGGGGAATTGTTTCTGCCTGCCATTTACTTTGCCCGGCACGGATTCCCTGTTACCCAGTTCGTCGCCGCGTATTGGTCCGCCGCGCAGTCCCGCCTGGTTCGCGGGGTAAACACCCAGGTCTATCTCCCTGGCGGCTCCGCGCCGAAGGTTGGGCAGATCTTCCGCAATCCGGCGTATGCACAGGCGCTTGAGCTCGTTGCCGAAAAAGGGCCGGAAGCCTTCTACCACGGACCCATAGCAAAGGCCATCCTCAAAACTTCGCATGGGCTGGGCGGGGTGATGACGGAGAGCGACCTTGCCGATTTCAAGCCGGAGTGGGTTTCCACGATTTCCACCACTTACCGAGGCTGGCAAGTTTATGAACTCCCTCCGAACGGCCAGGGGATGGCGGCTCTCGAGATGCTCAACATCATGGAGAAGTTTCCGCTCGGGGAATATGGGTTTTTGAGCGCGAGGGCGTTTCACGTCAAGATGGCGGCACAGCAGCTCGCCTACGCAGATTTGAAGCGTTATATCGGAGATCCGCGCCTGGTGCGCGTGCCGGTCGAGGGGATCATCTCGAAGGCCTATGCGGCAAAGAGGGCGGCGAGCATCGAGCCGGGCAAGGCAACCTGCCACACGACCCCGGGAAACCCGTGGCGCTATAACGGTGACACGACCTACATGACCGTGGTGGACAGTCAGGGCAATATCGTTTCCCTGATTCAGAGCCTCTTTGAGGGATTCGGGTCATTTGTCGTGGTCAAACCCTACGGGTTCGCTCTGCAAGACCGCGGCGCGCTCTTCAACCTGGACCCGAAGAGTCCGGACGTGCTGGCGGGCCATAAGCGGCCGTGGCATACGATCATTCCCGGTTTTATGCAGAAGGGGCCGTTGCACATCGGCTTCGGGATTATGGGCGGGCTGAATCAGCCGCAAGCTCACGCGCAGTTCGTTTCCGACGTCGTTGATTATGGGATGTCCTTGCAGGGAGCGCTGGAAGCGCCCCGCTTCACCAATGCCCGTTTGGACGGCTGCGATTTCTTCATCGAGGACCGTGTGCCCGCTCGAGTCCGCGACAAGCTGGCCAAGATGGGTTATCGCTTGCGCGTGCGCGGAGCGTTCTCGTCGGTCATGGGCGGCGGGCACGCCGTGATGTACGACTCGGCCACGGGAATGAAATATGGGGCGTCATCGCCGCGCAAGGACGGCGCCGCGATCCCGCAGCCGGCGCCCATTTTCCAGAAGCAGGGAAAGCGTTAGGTGGAATTTTACATCGAGTCCCCACAAGAGTCGCCATAGAGTTGGTCTGACGGTTGATTCGTGGCCGCGCTCGCGCTGATTCGCTTCCCGTGCCGGGATGGCCCGGATGATTTCTTCGCCATTGTCTTCCTCCCTATACGTGGGTACGACCAACAGCATGGCCCCTGAGACGGTTCCAGCGGCAAGCCACTGAAATGTTGGGTGGGCCCACCAGGACTCGAACCTGGGACCAACGGATTATGAGTCCGCTGCTCTAACCGACTGAGCTATGGGCCCGCGAAGGCGTTTGCGCCATTCTTGCTCCAATCGTAGCCCAAATTCGGCGGGAGGTGCGCGGAAAAAATCAGTCTGCGCGAGGCGCGTGCGGCGCAGGCTGGCTCGCGAAAGGGAAAATTGAATATACTTAATACATGAACGCATTGACGACCATTGATAAGGCCGTGCTGGAGTCTTTCCGCCGGTACGGATATTTGCAGGCAAATTTGGACCCGCTCGGCGAGCTTCGTCCAGAACCGCATCCGGATCTCGCGATGGCCGGCGAAGATGCGGATCTCGCGCGGCGATATTATTGCGGAACGATCGGCGCGGAATTCATGCACATTCCGGACCGCGAGCGGCGCGAGTGGATTGAAGAGCGAATCGAAGCGGAGCCGCCGGAATTCGACCGGGGGCGAATTCTCGAGCGGCTGATTCGCGCGGACGCGCTCGAGCAGGTTTTGCAGGCGCATTACGTGGGAACGAAGCGGTTTTCGCTCGAAGGATTGACGGCGCTTCTGCCGCTGCTCGATGAAGCGCTCGACCAGGCCGCGGGATCGGGCGCGGAACAGGCGGTCATTGGCATGAGCCATCGCGGCCGCCTCAATGTGATGGTCCACATCGCCGGAAAATCGCCGTCGGATATTTTCGCGAAATTCGAGGACGTCGATCCTCGCAGCGTTTTGGGCGGCGGCGACGTGAAGTACCATTTGGGCGCGACGGGCGAGTATCAGACGGCGCACGGGCGAGCGGTGGAAATCCATCTGGTCTCGAACCCGAGCCACCTGGAATCGGTCGATCCTGTGGCGCTTGGGCGCGCGCGCGCCAAGCAAACGCGACTCGGGCCTGACGGCGCGCGGCGCGTTCTGCCCGTGTTGATCCACGGCGATGCGGCGTTCGCAGGGCAGGGAATCGCCGCCGAGACGCTCAACCTCACCGGTTTGAAGGGCTATTCCGTCGGCGGCACGCTGCACATCATCGCCAACAACTTGATTGGCTTCACGGCGCGCCCGGAGGAGCTTCACGCTTCGCGCTTCGCTTCCGACCTTGCAAAGCGCCTGCCGATTCCCATCTTCCACGTCAATGCGGAAGATCCGGACGCCGTCGTTCGCGTGGCGCGATTGGCGATGGAATATCGGACGGCGTTCGCGAGCAGCGTGGTCGTGGACCTCATCGGCTTTCGCCGGCACGGCCACAGCGAAATTGACGATCCGACCACCACGCAGCCGGTGCGCTACCGGAAGATCAGCGGGCTGCCGCAGCTCTGGCAATCGTACGCGAAAACAATTCAGGCGGAGCCTGCGGAAACCGCCGCACGCATCCACGAAGAATACAAAGCGGCGCTCGAAAAGACCCGCAATCTTCGCAAGAATCCGCGGCTCTATGAACTCCCCGATTATTGGCTGCCCTTCAAGGGTGGGCGTTACAATCCAGCCTATGAGGTCGAAACGAGCGCCCCGCCGGAGGAGATTCGCGCGCTCGCGGCCGCGCTTACTTCTTATCCCGAAGGGTTTGCCATTCATCCGAAAGTCAAAAAGCTGCTCGAGCAGCGGGCGCAAATGGGACGCGGCGAGCATCCGGTGGATTTCGCCATGGCGGAGGCGCTGGCCTTCGCCTCGCTCGTAAAGCAGGGCGTGCCCGTGCGCCTGAGCGGGCAGGATACCTGCCGCGGCACGTTCAATCAGCGCCATGCCGTGTTGATTGATACGCAGACTGAAGAAGAATTCATCCCGCTCAGCCATGTCGCCCCCGGCCAGGCGAGCTTCGAAGTTTATAATTCCGCGCTTTCGGAGGCTGCCGTGCTCGGCTTCGAATACGGATTCAGCCGCGACTTTCCGGAAGCGTTGGTCCTTTGGGAAGCGCAGTTCGGCGATTTTGCAAATGGAGCGCAGGTCATCATTGACCAGTGCGTGACGGCAGCGGAGGACAAATGGGGGCTGCTTTCCGGCGTGGTCCTGCTGCTGCCGCACGGTTACGAGGGCCAGGGGCCGGAGCATTCGAGCGCGCGGATTGAGCGCTATTTGCAGCTCGCCGCTCGGGACAACATCCAGGTTTGCCAGCCTTCAACCGCGGCGCAATACTTCCACCTGCTGCGCCGCCAGGCTTTGCGCGCCTGGCGAAAGCCCCTCGTTGTGTTTACGCCGAAAGGCATGTTGCGAAGCCCGCAGGCAGTTTCACCTATCGAGGATTTTTCCCGCGGCTCATTCCAGCCGCTGATTCCCGATGCGAAAATTGAGCAGCCGTCGCGCGTGATCGTTGCGACCGGAAAAATATTGCATGAGCTTCGCGCGGAGCGGCAAAAACGGCAGGTGGTGGAAACGGCCATCGTCGCGCTCGAGCAGATTTATCCTTTTCCCGATGAAGACCTCGCGCAGGAATTGAAGCGCTGCAGCGAAGCGCAGGAAATTCTCTGGGTTCAGGAAGAGCCGGCCAATATGGGAGCGCTGACCTTTGTGTTTCCCCGGCTCGAGCGTCTGGCGGGCGGGCGGCGCGTGCGCTCGGTGCGGCGCTCTCGCAGCTCCAGTCCCGCGACCGGGTCGGCGAAGGCCCACAAAGTCGAGCAAGCCGCGCTGATGGATCTCGCCTTCGTCGCGCTCAAGAGCTGACGGGGCTCGGCAATAATGGTCGCGGCTCGCACCCTTGCCGTTGCCGGAGCCTGTCGTGAAGACCTGGGAGAGGCCCGACGCACAATACGAACCGGCTCACGAGAAATAGACCGCAGGGGGTGAGGGCTTCAAGTCGCAGCGGCGGTCGTAGCGCTCTGCGGGCGGCAGCGCCTAAGGCTGGCACTGTATCAGGCTTGGGCGGGCGCCGCGCCTCGGTACCTGCTTACTCCGTCACATCCTCCGTTGCAGGCGTCGCATCGCACAGCAAAATCGCCGCTGGGAGGGGGGCTACCAAAGCCGCAGCGCCAAGCCCGCGGTCGGCGCGATGTTATTGATGAGGCCGCCGGGCTTTGGGATCTGGACGGGGAGTTGGCTTGGCACTGGAGCCCCTTCTTCCATGAAGTCCTGCATTTCAAGCCGCACCGAGAATGGCCCACGCAATGGAATATCCACTCCCCCTCCGAAATTCCAGCTAAGCCGGTCTACGTCCCAAATCAGGGCGCTGGCGAAGTGCGCCTGGCCGAGCCCCGCCAGGACAAAGGGGTGGTCGCCGCCCACGCGCCCGAAATGCCGGACGTAGTCCACCGAATAGTCGTCCACGGACTGTGTGAATTGGGGAGCCGGAAACGTAATGCGGGGCGGCTGCGTCGTAGCAAATTGGGCCTGGTAACGGTTGGGCGAATATGAGAGGCCGAGCTCCAGCCCATTCCTTTGAGACAGTGCGATGTCGAGACCCATGGCGAATCTTCCCGCTTTCGAATACGAACCCGTCTCGACCCCACTTACGATAACACCCGGGGTTCCGGGACTTGGGACTACGAGGCCCACACCGGTCGGGATGGTGCCGCCCGTAAGGAACGATGCGCCACCTCCAAGGAAGAATTGGATCCGGGGGAAGCTGGATGCGTCTACTGAGGTCTGCCGGGATGAGATCACAATCCCCGCGGTCGGCGAGATATCATTGCTATAGCCGTGAAACGGCGATGGCAGCCTATCCAAATAATCGCGCGCCTCCACGCGAAGCGCGAGCCCATTGGCGATCGGGTGGTCGGCCCCGAAACCAAAATCAAAGGAGCCGTCGAGCGAGTCGAGCCCCGATATCAGGGAACTTGTCCAAACGGCCCCGACGCCGCCGACAAGAAAAGGCCGCCATCCGCCAATCGAGCCGGCGTATCGCACGTAGCTAAGCGAAAGGTTGGGAACGCGCTCGAAAGTGGAGGTCGTACCCTCGCCCGGTCCCACACGTTGGATCGGAAAGGTGTTCTCTATACTTTCAGAGGCGCTTGCTTCGATGGCATCGCGCGGCGTGAGGTAATATCGGACGCCCGTAAGGAAGGCCCCGGTGTATGAGAAGTGATTTGATGAAACGATCGTGCCCCGGAAGGGTGCGTATATCTGGAACGCGGGGATTTGGTAAACCCCGCCCTGCCGTCCCAGGCTCAGGACCGAGGCTCCCTCCTCGTAAAACCACTCGAAGTGCGGCGCCCCGCCCTGCGCAAGGGCGCAGGCGGGCGCGAACGCGCCGAGCAGCAAAACGCACGCGACAGCCGGAGCAATTGTCCCGCCCTGGAGGCGCCTTTTGAGAGCATCGCTCACGATTGACCGACCGGGGACCCTTCCACCCGGGAAGTGCTGGATGGCCCGCCGCAAGGGAAGTCGCTCTGGGGTCCCGCCAGCTCGATCGCCGATAATAGCACAAGCCGCGGCGGCCCCGCCCTACTGCTGGGTAATTGTCGCCGACCCCGCGCCGCCGTACTCGGCGGTGAAGCTGATCATGATGTTGTGGTTCGCGCCCGTGTAGCCGAGCGGCAGCGAAGCGGGTTCCGGCCCCGTGGGCGGGCACTCCTGCTGCACGCTCGAGCTGATGTACGCCGCGTCACCGTTCATCGGGTACTGATAGCCGTTCGCGTCAACGTAGGTGAAGTTGCTGAATTGCCAGTCCGTGTAGCTGCCCTCGTAGCAAGTGCCAGTGGTTTCGGTGTAGTACCACTCAAGCGTCTGGCCGTTGCCGAGCGAGGCCTCGCCGTTGAAGCTGGGGGGCGGCGGGGTGTTGAGTTGCTGCACTACGACCCCGATCACGTTGTGCGTGCCGTTCGGCCCGGCGTTGAGAACCAGCCCCGCGAAGGGCCCGTTGCCCACCCCGCTCAGGCCCGGAGTTGCGCCGGACATGGAATCGCCGTCGGGCTCAACCGACGTCGCGGTCGTTGTTGCGACGACGGCGCCATTTCCGTTGAGGTATTCGAGCTCGGGCATGCCATACTGCGAGCTGATCCCCGCCCCCGTGACGGTCCAGTCGGCGGGAGGGCTGTACGTGTTGATCTCCCAGGGCGTGATTCCGAAGGCCGAGGTGGTGCTGTCCCCGAGGTCGCAGTTGAGCGTGAAGTTTTCGTTCTCGACGACCAACGACGGTACCGTTGCCGCCAGCCCTTCGCAACTCCCGCTGTCGAACCAAAAGGTCCAGTAGGCGGGCGTCACCCCGCCTGAAACCACAACAAGCGCGTAACCCTCCGTATTGGACGGGCCGAACTCGACGACGTTCCCAGTCGTATTGTTGAGCTCGCTGGTGACCTGCCCGGAAATGTTGACGTCTGGCAGGGGCAGCGGCTGAAGTTGCGTATAGTCCGTGTAGGTAGTGAAGACGTTGAACCCGGGCTGCGGCGGAGGAGGCGTGGAGTTCGGCAGGTTGCCGCCGCCGCACTTCTTGAAGTTGAAATTCAGCGCGGTAAGTAGCGCCAAAAAAACGATCCCTGAAAATTTCTGCATTATTTTCCCCTCCTCGGCCGGCTTATTCCCTCCGTGACTGGCCCGGACCGTGCGAGCTGAGTGGCTCGTCTGCGTACTCGGACCGTATCATTGTGGGGGGGGGGTAGTGTCAAGAGATTTATTTCCCTTTGAATGAATAGTTTAGATTATAAGATGGGGGCGCAGGTCGCGAAGTAGACGACGCGCGATCTGTCCCGCCGTTGCCCCCAACAGATCAATTCTAATAGACCATCTCCTCCGACCAGCGTTCGAGCGTCGCCTTGACGCCCTGGCTGAACTGGTCGGCGATCGCGCCGTCAATCAAGCGGTGATCGTAGGTGAGCGAGAGGTAGCACTGCGACCGGATGGCGATGGCGTCTTCGATGACGGCCGGAACCTTTTCAATCGCGCCCACGCCCAGGATCGCAACATTCGGCTGATTGATGACCGGCGTCGCCAGAACCGTTCCGAACACTCCGAAATTCGTGATGGAAAACGTGCTGCCCTTGACTTCATCCGGGTTGAGACGCTTCGCGCGCGCGCGCGCCGCCAAATCCGCAATCGCCTTCTGCAGCCCGATGACGTTCTTTTCATCCGCATTGCGCAGCACCGGCACGATCAAACCGCTTTCGAGCGCCACGGCAATCCCGATGTTCACTTCGTCGTGATAGAAGATGTTCTTGTCTTCGACGGAAGCGTTGAGCAAAGGAAATGCGCGCAGCGCCTTCGCCGCCGCCGCGACGATGAAGGGCAGAAACGTGAGCGAGATGCCGTAGCTCGCGCGGAATTGCTCCTTGTGCCGTTCACGGAAGGCCGCGAGCTGCGTCATATCCACACGGTGAACCGAAGTGACATGCGGCGCCGTGTGCTTGCTGAAGACCATGTGCTCGGCGATTCTTTGCCGCATGACGTTCATCGGCTCGAGGCGGCCTTTCGGCGGAGCGGCGGCGGCCACGACGGGAGGAACCTCCATGCGAACGTACATAGGCGCCGGTTTTGGCGGTTGAGGCGCAACGGACGGGGCGGCGGCCGCAGGAGCTTCACGCGGTTTAGGACGAGGCGGCGCCGGCGCGGCGATGGATTTCGGCGCGGGAGGTGCAGCGCCTGCGCCCGGCGAGGGCGCGGCCGTCCGCTGCCCGTCTTCTTCGATCCGCGCCACTACGTTGTTCACGGCCACGGTTTTGCCTTCGCCCGCAACGATTTCCTTCAGCACGCCGGCGGCGGGCGCAGGCACTTCGGTATCCACTTTTTCCGTTGAAATCTCGAACAGCGGCTCGTCCCGCTCGATGCGGTCGCCGACGCTCTTCAGCCATTTGGTGACCGTCCCTTCGACAACGCTTTCCCCCATCTGCGGCATCACCACGTCAATCATCGTGAAGTCTCCTCGCCTCGAAAAATGTATGAGGTCCTATCTTAGGGCGTGAGCGCCCGTGAGTTCAACCGGCGCCATTGCAGTTGACGCCCGCGGACGCGACCGCCGCGCCAATAGCAGCCGCTTTATGGTCATCACCAGCGCCAACCCCAACGCCGCTCCCTCCATCGGCGTGCTCCTCGAATGGCAGGCGAGGCTTCTGAGAGAAAAATAACTCGCACAACGAATGCGAGACTCGAATCCGCTATCGGATGTAGCCCTACCTGTATACCTGGTTTCTGCGGGAGTGAAGTGGCCGGCTTTGCGTACAGGAGGGTGATGTCCTTGCCGGAGGGTCGAAGCAGGCGGCATTTGCTCGCGAGTGAGGAGCCTGCGGGCTTGACCTGAAATCTGCGCAGGCGGCGCCGCGCGGACAAGATATAATTGCCGTGGACGCTCGGGAGCACGGGTGGTGGGAAGCTATGATTGTGGCTGGAGCGGCGGGTGTTTTCGATTGGCTGGGCTCGCTTGCGAAAATACCTTTGACCCGCCTCGCGGCCGGCCGGATGGCCGCGCTCGTCCTCGCCATGTTCGTGTTCCTTATCGGGAGCGGAAGGTTTTTGTGGAAGTGGACACGATTCTCGTAAAATGAGCAGAGCCGCGCGGGGGGCATTCGAGAGCTCGGCGAGAGCCGCGAAACGTCCCGGGCAGCTATCGAATCGGGAGGGTTGAGGAATGCATAAACTTGGAGTCGCTGTGGTAGGAGTCGGGAAACTCGGGAGGAGGCACGCGGAAAATGTGAGGCGCGCAATTCCCAATGCGCAGCTCATTGCCGTCGCGGATGCGGATGAGCAGCTCGCATCCCAGGTGGCCGCGGAATTGGAAGTTGAGCACGGTACCGTGGAGAGCGTGCTCGGGCGGAAGGACGTGCACGCGATCGTGATTGCGGCGCCTTCGAAGTTCCACGCCCCTCTGACGGAGGCGGGCGCGAAAGCCGGGAAGCACGTGTTTTGCGAAAAGCCTCTGGCGTTGACGGTTGAAGAAGCGGATGCGGCTTTGGCGGCGGTGAGCGCCGCTCGAGTGCAGCTTCAAATGGGCTTTATGCGGCGGTACGATCCCGCTTATGTTGAGGCGCGGAAGCGAATCGAAGCGGGCGAAATCGGCGATCCGGTCATCTTCAAGTCCGTCGGCCGAGACAAGCAACCGCCGCCTTTGAGCTTCTTCGAAAACCGCGTGAACGGAACGCTTTTGAGCGACGCCGCAATCCACGATTTCGACCTGGTGCGCTGGCTGATGGAGGATGAAGTCGTCGAAGTGCAAACGTTTGCAGGACTCGTGGCGTGTCCGGAGCTTGCTCCCGCCAACGATGTGGACGTGGCGCTCGTCAATTTGCGCCTCAGCCGCGGCGGCGTTGGAAATGTTGAAGCTTTCCGCAAAGCGAATTACGGCTATGACATTCGGACCGAAGTTCTCGGCACGAGGGGCGCCTTGCAAATCGGCTACCTTCGCGAAACGCCGTTGCTGCGACTCTCCGGCGAGGGCATTTCGAATGACGTGGTCGCGCACTGGCTGGAACGGTTTGCCGATGCTTACCGGATTGAGCTTGACGCGTTCGCCCGCGCGACTCTGGCGGATCGCCCCGTTCAGCCGAATGGCGAAGACGGGCGCAGGTCCCTTGCCGTCGCCGTCGCCGCGGAACGCTCCCACCGTGAAGCCCGGCCTGTTTCGATCGCCGCTGAAATGGGAGCGGCCGCTTCGCCACGAACACGTTGATTCGGCGCGCTTCCGAGGACATCCCAATTCACCCTCTGGCATCTGCCGCGCATGGCGAACAGATACCTTCAGCCCTTAGCACTCAATGCAAAAAGTGTGCAACTCATGGCCGGTTTGCATTACCCTGATTGAGAAAATGAATCGAACCCCTTCGCATAACACAACAGTTCTGCTCGTTGCGCTCTCGATCTCGCTCGGCGGCGTGCTGCGCGCACAGACGCTCGGGCGGATAGAAGGGACGGTTCTTGATCCATCGGGCGCCATTGTGCCGCGCGCCTCCGTGCGCGCCTCGCAGGAGCCCCGGGGACCATCGCGTTCGGTGGTGACGGACGCTCAGGGACATTTTGAAATTTCAAATCTCGTGCCTGGCCGCTATAAGATGACTGTCGCCGCGCCGGGCTTCGCCCCCTCGATCAAGGAGAACGTCGTCATCGTCGCCGGGCGTCCGCGGACGCTTGAATTTCATCTTGTCCTCGCGACGCAAAGGCAGAATGTCCAGGTCGGCGGCCGCGCGAACCGCGTCGCAGTCGCTCCGCAAAATAACGCCAGCGCGGTGGTCATTACCGGCCGTAGCCTGAACGCGCTCTCGAACGATCCCGATGAGCTGGCAAGCCAGCTCGCGGCGCTCGCGGGCCCGGCCGTGGGTCCGAGCGGAGGCGAAATTTACATCAACGGTTTCATCGGCGGAGACTTGCCGCCGAAATCCGACATCCGTGAGATCAAGGTCAATTCCAACCCGTTCTCCGTCGAAAATGACCGATTCGGATATGGGCGAATAGATATCTTCACCAAGCCGGGCGGCGAAAAATATCACGGCGACCTTTCGAGCGAGTACAACGGCTCCGGCATGAACGCGCTCAGCCCGTTTCTGGCCGCCTCAGCCATGAAGCCACCTTCTTATCACACCTGGCTTTGGGGCGGGGATTTCGGCGGCCCGCTTGGCAAAAAGGCGTCATTCTTTCTCGGCTTCCAGCGCCGGAACATCAACCGCGCGAACCTCGTTAACACGGACGCGCTAAATCCGAGCTTCGCCGTCGTGCCTTACGTGGCGACCGTCACCAATCCTCGCGCGCTCACGAACCTCAACCCGCGCGTGGACATCGGTCTCAATTCGAAAAACACGCTTTCGGTGAACTACGATTACTACAGCATCAACGAACGCAATGACGGCGTGGACACACAATCTTTGCCGTCACAGGCTTTTGACGCCGCGCGCCATCATCACAATCTCCAGATCTTCGACAACCAGGTGCTCAGCGCGCACGTCGTTAACGAAATCCGTTTCCAATTTCTTCATTTTCACGACGTTGACACGCCCCAAAGCCTCGAGCCCACGCTCGACGTTCTTGGCGCGTTCACAGGCGGCGGCTCGGCGAATGGCGCGATCAATCGGCGAGAGACTCACGACGAGCTTCAGGATTACGCCACGGTTTCGCTCGCGAACCATCTCGTCGAATTCGGCGGATTCATCCGTGACATCAGCCGCCTGCAGGACGACACCGCGAATTTTAACGGCATGTTCACCTTCAATTCGCTCGCCGATTATCAGAAGACAGAGCAGGCGCTCGCGAATGGCATGACGGTTGCCGAGATCCAGACGGCGGGCTACGGCCCGAGCCAATTCAATATCACCACGGGGAATTTGAGCGCCTCGGTGAATCGCGTGGATGCAGCTCTCTTTCTCGGCGACGATTGGAGGATCCGGCCGAGTTTTACGGCCAGCTACGGCCTGCGGCTCGAAACGGAAAACGTGATCAATCGCCACGCCTATTGGGCGCCTCGCTTCGCACTTGCCTGGGGAATCGGCCGCGGAGGTAACGTGAAGACGGTTCTGCGCGCCGGGTGGGGTATTTTCTACGAGCGGCTCGACGACGACCAGATGATGGTCGCTGCGCGTTTGAACGGCACAAACCAACTCACCCGAGTCGTCAACCAGCCGGATTTTTTCCCGGCGCCGCCTCCGCCCTCGACGCTTGCCGGACTCGCCACTTCCATCCCAACTGTTTATCGCATCGCCCCCGACCTTCGCTTGCCTTATGACATGGACACCGCGGTGAGTCTCGAGCGCCAGTTGCTCCCGAGCACCACCATTTCTCTCACGTACATCAACTCCAGCGGTCTTCACCAATTTCTGACGAACGACGCGAACGCCCCTCTGCCCGGCACCTTCAATCCCTCCGATCCCGCAAGCGGGATCCGCCCGCTCGGCAGCGCCGCCGGAAACATCTACCAGTACGAGTCGGACGCTATCTACCGCCAGACCCAGTTGATTGCAAATGTTCATGTGCGAGCCAACCGGCTCTCCCTGTTCGGCTACTACGTCTTCAATGATGCTCACAGCGACACGGCCGGAATTGACAGTTTCGCCGCGAATCCCTGGAACCTGATGGCGGATTACGGCCGCGCGCTCTTTGACGTTCGCAATCGGGCGATGATCGGAGGAACGTTCGCTCTGCCAGCCGGGCTCCGCCTGAGTTCGGTGGTGATGGCGAATTCCGGAATACCTTTCAGCATTCTTCTGCCGCAGGATTTATACGGCACCGGCATTCACAATGCCCGCCCCGCACCGGCGACGGCCTCGACGCCCGCAGCCGATCTCGTCCGCACTCCCTACGGCGATTTCAACATCGCGCCGAGTTCCACTTCGGCCATCATTCCTCCCAATGCAGAATCCGGGCCGGCCAATTTCATGCTGAACGTGCGGCTCAGCCGTACCTTCGGATTTGGCGGAGAAGCGAAGGGCTCGCACGGCGGCAGGGCGACTGCACAGAGGACCAGTTCGTCGCATTACTACCATCATCGCGCCGGTTTGGGCGGGCGCGGCATGGGCGGCGGGGGAGGCTTCGGCCTCGGCGGAGCCACGCGCCGCCGTTTCGCCCTCACACTAAGCGTCTCCGTCCTGAATCTGCTCAACAACGTCAATCTGGCTCCGCCGGTCGCGACGCTCGGCTCGCCTCTTTTCGGGCGCTCGATGTCGCTCGCCGGAGGTCCGTTCTCCGCGCAGGTCGGCAATCCCGTCGCGAACCGCCTCATCAACGTGGGCGCATCATTCTCATTCTGAGCTTTTGCGATGAGTCCGACTGTTTGATTCGGACGATGGAGGTCGTTCCGGATAGGCAGAAATCCACAGGCGTTCCGTTAGATCACGGCTGAAGATTCCTGTTCTACAGCGACGGGTAGGAGTTCTCGCGAATCCTGCACCCTTTCCAATTCTCTCTCAACTTTGCGGGCCAGTTCACCGGCGTACGGGATAAAGTGATGGCCGGAAACCATGATAGTTACACCCATCCAGAGCTTTGGGCGATCGAAGGCGAAATGGGTGAGGATCTTGAAGAAGAATTTCCAATAGGCCTTCCGGTAGGGCGAGCGCAGGCCCTGGAGCCAGATGGAGCGTGCCAGAATCCCCGCAATGGCCGCGGGTGTGGGTTCCTTGGCCGGGTGCTGGTAGGATTTCGAATTCCATCGCTCGAGGGAGCGCCAGGCGCGCGCGTAGAATTTTTCCGGGTCGTAGATGGCCGCCACGGTGCTGCCGAATCCTTTGAGCAGGACTTCCGGGTCCATGAGAGTGCGGAAATTGGGGGGCGTGCCGTCGCTGCTGCTTCCGCGCGATTCCAGGATGCGCCCTTCCTTCTGCATGCGGTCGTAAAGCGCCGTGCGCGGCAGAGCGTGAAGGAAATTGATGAGCGCCCAGGGGATTGCCGTCCGCTCGATGAATTCCACCTGCTGTTCGAAGATTCCTTCGCGATCCGAGTCGAATCCCACGATGAACCCGCCGGTCACCCAGAGGCCTTTTTCGTGGATGGTCTCGATGCAAGCCACGGGATCCATCGCCAGATTCTGGAGCTTCTTGACTTCCTGCAGCGATTCCTTCGAAGGGCTTTCGATGCCGAGAAAGACGTAAAAGAAGTTGGCGCGTACCATCGCTTCCATAAGCGCAGGCTTGCGCGCCAGGTCCATCGAAGCTTCGGTGTAAAACATCACGGGATAGCCCCGCGCTCGCTGCCACTTCTCGAGCTCGACGGCAAGTTCGAGCGCCCGCGCGTGATTGCCGATGAAGTTGTCATCCACGATGAAGACTTGTTTCCGCCAGCCAAGATGCAGCAGCGTATCGAGTTCGGCCAGCATTTGCGCGGGAAGTTTGGTGCGCGGCTTGCGTCCGTAAAGAATTATGATGTCGCAGAATTCACACTGGAAAGGGCAGCCGCGGGAGAACTGCACGGACATTGAAGCGTAGCGATCGAGCTTCAGGAGGTCGAAGCGGGGCGCCGGAGTTTGCGTGACGTCGGGTTTTTCGGCGATTTCATAGAGCCGCCGCGCGGTGCCCTCCTCGAGGTCTCGAGCGATTTCCCCGAAGACTTCGTCCGGCTCGCCCACGACCACGTGATCGGCTATGGCCAGCATTCGAGACGGCTCGCCGCTCGCGTAGGGCCCGCCAACCATCGTCCGCCGGCCGAGGCGCCGTGCCCGCGCCAGAACTTCCCGCAGTCCCTCACGCTGCACCGTCATGGCGCTCACCATCACCACGTCCGCCCAGAGTATGTCCTCGTCGGTCAGTTCCTCCAAGGCTTGATCCAGCAATCGCAGCGTCCAGCTCTTTGGGCACAACGCCGCCACCGTGATCAGTCCGAGCGGCGGCATCACCACCGTCTCCGGCAGAAGATCCATCATTCCGGTGAACGTCCAGAATGAATTCGGAATTTTCGGCCAAACAAGAAGGGCCTTCAGGTTCTTGCCGAGCGGAGGGAACGTTCCCTCACCCTCGGACGCCGGAATGGATGAACAAGCCATTCGTGACCCTTTCAAGCGCTCTCGTCGTTCGCCGCTGTCGCCCGCTGGCCCGGCGATGTTGCGGCGTTCAGGCGCCCTGCGGATAACAGAGGAACCGCGACTGCCGCCTTCCCAACTTTGAATTGCCGGGAGTAAATTCTCCTTGTGAACTCAGAACCCGGATCTTTCAGCGCAGCGACCCCGGCAACCCGAAGTCTATACCTGATGCCGGTTGAACGCAACGTGAATTATCGCAGG
>JAKASG010000061.1 GCA_021828285.1 Acidobacteriota bacterium
AGTGCTACCTTGCTCTTGCTCATGAGGGTGTCTCCTTTCTCCCACCCCGTCAGGCGGGAGATCTTCTATCGGAGATACCCTCTTTCCTTCTCTAACTCAATTTTCAACACGAAATGTTACAGCCTACTTGCCTTGGCGGGAGGAGGCGGTGACGTAAAACCGAGGAGCCCGGCCGTCACTTTTTACACGCTGACGGCGGTTTTTGCATAGAACGGAGCGAGGGACTATGTTAGGATAAGCGAACAAAAGGCGAATGAGAAGGACGGACCGTGGGAAAGGATGGGGCGCCGATGGGAAATGAAATGACCAAGCTCGCGCAAATCGGAGCGGAACAGCTTTCGCGGCCGGCGGCTTCCGTCGAGACTGCGATCGAAGAGATTCAAACGAAATTCAAGCACTCGGCGGGGCGCGGCGGCGTGACGGCGATCCGGCGATTTCCGGCGCGCGAGGCGGAGTGGGCGGAGTGGCCGGAATTCCTGCCGGAACGGCTGGTTGAGATTTTGAAGCGCCGCGGATTCGCCCGCCTTTATTCGCACCAGGCGAAAGCGGCGGAGCTTGCGCACGCGGGCAAAAACATCGTCATCGTGACGCCGACGGCTTCCGGCAAAACGCTTTGCTATAACCTGCCCGTCCTGAGCGCGCTTGCGGAAAATCCCGAAGCGCGCGCGATGTATCTGTTTCCGACCAAAGCGCTCGCGCAAGACCAACTGGTGGAATTGAACCGATGGGCGGACGAGCTGAACGGAGAAATCCGCACATTTACCTATGACGGCGATACGCCGCAGGACGCGCGGCGGGCGATCCGGGCGCGCGCGAATCTCGTCATCACCAATCCGGACATGCTGCACGCCGGCATCCTCCCGCACCACACGAAATGGGAAAGTGTTTTCGAGAACCTGCGCTACGTGGTGATTGACGAACTGCACACCTACCGCGGCGTTTTTGGAAGCCATTTGGCGAACGTGCTGCGGAGGCTGAAGCGCATCGCGCGGTTTTACGGCGGCAAACCGCAGTTCCTCTGCACTTCGGCGACGATTGCGAATCCTGGCGAGCTCGGCGCGCGCATCCTCGAAGAAGACGTCGAGCTGGTTGAAGCGAACGGCGCGCCTTCGGCGGAAAAGTATTTTGTGATTTACAATCCGCCGGTCGTGAACCCGCAGCTCGGCATCCGGCGCTCTTACCTGAACGAGTCGCGGCGGACGGCGCGAACGTTTCTCGAGCGCGGTCTGCAAACTCTGGTCTTCGCCAATTCGCGCCTGGCGACGGAAATTCTGGTGAAGTATTTGAAAGAGGATTTTCCGCAACCGCCGGGCGCGCCGGAAGCGGTGCGCGGATATCGCGGAGGTTATTTGCCGCTCGAGCGGCGCGCGATCGAGCGGGACCTGCGGGAGGGACGGTTGCGCGGCGTGGTGGCGACGAACGCGCTCGAGCTGGGGATTGATATCGGGAGTCTCGACGTTGCGGTGCTGGCGGGTTATCCGGGAACGATTGCCTCGACGTGGCAGCGCGCGGGCCGCGCCGGAAGACGGCGGGGAACATCCGCGGCTGTGATGGTGGCGTCGAGCGCGCCGCTCGACCAGTTCATGGCGCAGAATCCGGATTATTTTTTCGGCCGGTCGCCCGAGCACGGCTACGTCAATCCCGATAATCTCCAGATCCTGCTCAATCACCTGAAGTGCGCGGCCTTCGAGCTGCCGCTCGGCGAAAATGAAACGTTCGGCTCGCTCGACCTGAAGACCTTGTGCCGTCATCTCGAAACAGCAGGATTCCTGCACAAAACCGGCGAGGCGTGGCATTGGGTTTCGGAAAGCTATCCGGCGGACGCCATCAGCCTGCGCTCGGTTTCTTCCGATAATTTCGTGATTGTGGAGACGACGGGCGAGCCGCGCGTGATCGGCGAAGTGGATTTTTCAAGCGCGCTCACGACGGTGCACGAGAAAGCGATTTACATTCAGGACGGCCTGCAATATCACGTCGAGCGATTCGATTACGTCGGCCGGAAGGCTTACGTTCGCGCGTGCGATTCTGAATATTTTACCGACGCGATTTCCTACACGAAAATCAAAATCCTCGAGACGTTTGAATCTGCAAACGCAGGAAGGAGCGGGGAGCCGGAAGACCGGAGTCAGGAGGGCCCGATTGAGGCCGGCGGCGATTCACTCGCCCGTTCGGCGCCCCGCATCGCCACGAAGAATCACGGCGAGGTTCAGGTGAACACTCAGGTGGTTGGATTCAAAAAGATCAAGTTTCATACGATGGAAAACGTGGGCTCGGGAGACCTGCAGCTTCCCGAGCAGGAGATGCACACGACGGCTTACTGGCTGGCGATTCCCGAAGCGGTGATTGAATCGCTTCCTTACGGCGCCGACGAGCGGCTGCACGGCGTGCGAGGCCTCGCAAATGCGATGCAGGCGATTGCGACGCTCCTCGTGATGTGCGATGCGCGGGATTTGGGCGTGGCCGTCGGTGAAAACAGGAAGACGGAAGCCAGGATTCCGGAGTCACAAGAGAGCGGCCAGGAGAAGCGCGAATCAGTCCAAGTTCAGAACTCCGCTAGCCGAACGGCTTTCGAGCCGAATATTTATTTGTACGATAAATATCCGGGCGGCGTGGGATTGAGCGAGCCGTTATTCCGGATGTCCGCGGAGCTTCTTGAAAACGCGAGAAGGCTGATTTCCGGCTGCTCCTGCCCGGAAGGCTGTCCATCGTGCGTCGGACCGGCGGGCGAAGTGGGCGAGAAGGGCAAGGAAGTCGCGGTCGCGCTGCTCGAAAAGATTCTGTGACGGCGCGGCGGTGCGGCGGTGATTGCGCGCGCCACCGATGATGATGACCCTGGAAGAAAAACTCCGGCAATTGCAGCAAGCCGCGGCGCAAAGCACGCAGGAGCGCGAGCTTGCGCGCCAGCTCGAAACGCTGAGCCGGCATGAGCGCCGCCGGCAGAAACTTCCGGCCGAGCGCGCGCCGTTCGGCATCGAGCGGTATGTGGACGGCGAAGTGCGAAGGAACGATTGGGGCGAATTTTTTCTCGCGCAGCAGGCGCTGCCTTTCGGGCGGCCTTACGGGAAATATCGCATCGGAGAGGTTTCAACCGCGGACCTGAGCGGGCTCGATATTTTTCTCGCGGGCTCGAAGCTGCCGGCCGTCAGCTCGACGGTTTTTCTCGACACGGAAACCACGGGACTCGCGGGCGGCACAGGCACGTGCGCGTTTCTGATCGGCATCGCGGCCGCGGAAGGCTCGGCGCTGCGCGTGCGGCAATTCTTTCTGCGCGACTTCAAGGATGAAAAAGCCGCGCTCGGCGCGCTTGCGGAGGCGCTCGAACCGTATGAGGCGATCGTCACCTTCAACGGGAAATCGTTCGATCTGCCGCTGCTCGAGACGCGGTATACGCTGGCGCGCCTGCCTTCGCCGTTCAGGCGATTGCTTCACCTCGATCTGCTCCATCCGGCGCGGCGGATGTGGAAGCTGCGGCTCGAGCGCTGCGAGCTGAAGCGTCTGGAAGCGGAAATTCTCGGCGTGCGAAGGCAGGGCGACGTGGACGGCGCGGAAATTCCCTCGATTTATTTCGATTATCTCCGCACGGGCGAGGCGCGCGGATTGCAGCCGGTGTTTTTCCACAACGGGCTCGACCTGGTTTCACTCGCGGCGCTTTCGGCCGAGCTTGCTCGCGTGATCGCCGCGGGGCTCGCGGATGAGGAAACGGATTCGAGCCTCGACCTTTTCAGCTTGAGCAGGATTTTCGAGCGGGCGCAGAACCATAAAGCCGCGGTTTCAGCGTGCGCGAGGGCTCTGCGCGCGGGTCTGCCGGATGCGGTCGAGCCACACGCGCTTTGGCGCCTCGCGGGGCAGCACAAACGGCAGGCGCGCTACGATGCCGCCATTGAAATCTGGGTGGAAATCGCGCGGCGCGGCTCCGCGTTTTCCGTGGAGGCTTGCGAAGAACTGGCCATGCACTTCGAGCACCGCGCGCGCGACCTCGCGCAGGCGCTCGAATTCACGGAGGTCGCTCTCGGACGCTTGCGCGAATCCGCGCCTTCGCGGATTTCCATCGAGCGGGTGACGCATCGGCTGAAAAGGCTGCGCAGGAAGTCGAGCCGGGCCGGCGCGTCGCCGGCTTAGTGAAAAGGCCGGGCGGGCATTTCGGCGCGTCACGGCTCGAACGTCGCCCGTCGCCCCTCGATTCGAACCCGGCCGCTCAGCATCAACCGAATCGCTTCCGAATAAATGCGGTGCTCTTCCGTCAGGATTCGCGCCGAGAGCGATTCGACGGTGTCGCCCGCCTCGATGGGCACGACGGCTTGGCGAATGATGGGCCCGGTGTCCACGCCCTCATCCACGACGTGCACGGTGCAGCCCGTGAACTGAACGCCGTAGTCGAGCGCCTGCTTCTGCGCGTCGAGGCCCGGGAAGGCCGGCAGAAGCGCGGGATGGATGTTGAGGATCCGGCCGGGAAAGGCGCGAACGAAGTAAGGGCTCAGCACGCGCATGAAGCCCGCGAGACAAACCAGGTCCACTTGATATTCCTTGAGCGACGCGACGACTTCGCGGTCGTAGGTTTCGCGGTCTTTGCCCTTCGAAGGCAAAAAGAGCGATTTCAATCCCATCTCATTCGCGCGCGAAAGTCCCGCAGCGTCTTCCTTGTTGCTGATGACCACGGCGATTCGCGCGGGGATGGTTCCCGCCTGAATGTTTCGCGCAATTGCTTCGAAGTTTGAACCGCGGCCGGAAAGCAGGATTCCAAGGTTTTTCATTTTGTCTCAGCGAAGCCACAAGCCAGAAGTTAACATCCCTCTGTCGCGAATCGCCCCCCTTTGCCGGAAGCCGTCAGCTTACGCGCGTCCTCACCTCTGGCTGCTGATTCGCGCCCCCTGCTTCTGATATCGAATTCAAGATTCAAAATGCAAAATTCAAGATGAAACATAGCGCACTTCGGGACGGCCGCGCACGATGCGGCCGACGATCCGGAAGCGTTCTTTTCTTTTTTCGAGCGCGCCGGCCACACATTCCAGATCTCGCCGGGCGACGATGAGAAGCATGCCGAGTCCCATATTGAACGTGCGCAACATCTCATCGCGCGGCACGCGGCCGAGGCGCTCGATGAGATTGAAAATGGGCAAGACGCGCCAGGAGCCGAGGCGAATCTCCGCCGCGCAGCCCGGCGGAAGAATGCGGGGCGTGTTCTCCGTAATTCCGCCGCCCGTCACATGGACGATGCCGCGCAGCCATCGGCGCTCGATGAGCGGCTCGAGGGCCCGCCAGTAGCAGCGGTGCGGCGCGAGCAGTTCTTCGCCGAGCGTGCGGCCGAGTTCGGGTACGCGGCGGGAAAGCGGGAGGCGCGCGCGCTCGAGCAGCACTTTGCGGGCGAGCGAATAGCCGTTCGTATGCAGGCCGAGCGACGGCAAGCCGAGGATGACGTCGCCCGAGCGGATTCGGCGGCCGTCAATCAGGTGCGAGCGCGCCGCGCAACCGACGATGCACCCCGCGAGATCATATTCACCCGGCCGGTAAAAGCCCGGCATCTCCGCGGTTTCGCCGCCGACCAGCGCGCAGCCGGTTGCGCGGCAGGCGCGAGCCACGCCGCCGACGATTTCCGCCGCGACTTCCGGGCGCAGGCGGCCCGTCGCGAGATAGTCGAGAAAAAAAAGCGGACGCGCGCCGTGAACGGCGATGTCATTGACGCAGTGATGGACGATATCGGCGCCGACGCTCGCGTGGCGGCCGAGAGCGAAGGCGATCTTGAGCTTCGTGCCCACGCCATCCACGCTCGCGACCAGCACGGCGTCACGCGGAAGTCCCGCCAGCGAGAAAAATCCGCCGAACTGGCCGACTTCGCCGAGCACGCCCGAAGTGAAGGTGCTGCGCGCGAGCCGCTTGATTCGCAGCTTTGCGCGCCGCGCCGCGCCGAGATCTACACCCGAGTCGCTATAACGCATGAGAGGCAGATATTATGCGGGATATTGGAAAGGCGGGGCAAGAGGGAAGGAACCGTTGAGCCGATGTCATTCTGAGTGCGGCCACTGACGGACGAAGCATGTGCCTCCTCCGCGTCCAAGAGGATAAGGCAGACGCTTCGCTCGGCTCAGCACGACAGAATCGCTTTTCAGCGGACCGCTAAAAAACCTTTCCCATACGCGACCAGCGCGTGCGGGAGAAGAAGTTCTCGAGGATGGAGGCGTCGAAGCGAATTCGCGTCGGCCAGGTATCCGCCTCCCAGTCGCGCGTCGGCGCCTTATAGGACCAATAGACGAACAAAGGCTCGCCCACGACGTTTTCAATCGGGACGAAACCCCAGAAGCGGCTGTCGAGCGAATTGTCGCGATTATCGCCCATGACGAAGAGATCGCCGCGCGGAACGTAGAGTCCGCCGGAGCGAATGTAATGCGGCATTTCGCGCGCCCAGGAAGGGTCGAGTCCCCAGACAGCGGGAATCGTGCTGATCATTGTTTCGGGAGGCGGAAAATTATCTTCGAAAGGCAAATCACGCGGGTCGCGGTAGAAAGCGAAAGGTTCGCTCTGCTTCTTGCCGTTGATATAAACCGTTTTATCTTTGATCTTCAGCGTGTCGCCGCCCACCGCAATCACCCGCTTGATGAACATCACGGAGGGATTCACCGGCCAGCGGAAGGCGACAATGTCGCCCCGATGAATTTTCTCAACGGCGGGCAAGCGCCACTGGGTGAGAGGAATCCGAGGGCCGTACAACAGTTTGTTGAGAAAAAGGTGATCGCCGACCAGAATGGTCCGCTCCATCGAGCCGGTGGGAATCACGGTCGCTTCCGCAATGAAGGTGCGGAAGCAAAGCACGCCCGCGGCAACGAGCAGAAGGAAACGTATGGTGGGCCAGGCGCCTTCAGGCTGCGGGGGTTTTTCCGGAGCGGGTTCGGAAGGCGGTTCGCCCGCCGAAGCTGCTTCCTGTTTTTTGGTCTCTTCCGTGGGTTCCATGCGTCAGTCTCTATTCCTCAGGGTGATGAGCGGCTGCTGCACGGCGGTCGGATAATTGGCCGTATAGCATGCGAAACAATACCGGCCCTCCGAATCGCCGACGGCCTGGCGCAAACCATCGAGCGAGAGGTAACCGAGTGAATCCGCGCCGATATATTGCCGAATCTCTTCCACGCTGTGGCTCGATGCGATCAATTCCTCTCGCGTGGGCGTATCCACGCCGTAATAGCAGGGAGAAATCGTGGGCGGGCAACTGACCCTCAAATGCACTTCGCGCGCGCCGGCCTCCCTTACGATGCTTACGATCTTGCGGCTGGTTGTTCCACGGATGATCGAATCGTCCACCAGAACCACGCGCTGCCCTTCGAGCAGGCGCCGGACGGGACTTAATTTCAGCCGCACGCTATAGTCGCGGATCGCCTGGCTCGGCTCGATGAAAGTGCGGCCGACGTAGTGGCTGCGGATGAGGCCGAGCTTGAGCGGCAACCCGGATTCTTCGGCGTACCCGGCGCCCGCCGCAACGCCCGAATCGGGCACGGGAACGACCAGGTCGGCGTCCGCAGGCTGCTCGCGCGCGAGCAATCGTCCGAGCATTTCACGGCTTTGCTGCACGGAGCGCGAGAAGACCACGCTATCGGGCCGCGAGAAATAAACATGCTCGAAGATGCATTGCGCGGACGGCGCGGGCGGCGCGAACCGAAGGGAAGTGACGCCGCGGTCGTTGAGAATCACCATTTCGCCCGGTTCCACGTCGCGAACGAACGCCGCGCCGATCAGGTCGAAAGCGCAGGACTCGGAGGCGAGCAGATAAGCGCCATCGAGCTTGCCGAGCGAAAGCGGCCGGAAGCCGCGCGGATCGCGAATGCCGAAAACCGAATCCTTGAAGAGCATGACGAGCGAGTAGGCGCCGGTCACGCGATCGAGCGCGTCGGCGAGCGCTTCGGGCGCACCGCTGTGCTTCGAGCGCGCGAAGAAATGCAGGATCACTTCCGTATCGCTGGTTGTTTGGAAAATGTCGCCCCGGCTCTCCAGATCGCGCCGGATGGAAGCCGCGTTCACCAGATTGCCGTTATGCGCGAGCGCGACCTGGCCTTTCTGGCAGCTCACGGAAAGCGGTTGCGCGTTCTTCAAGTCCGTATCGCCCGCCGTGGAATAGCGCGTGTGGCCGATGGCTGCCCGGCCCCGCAGCGCGCGCAGACGCTCTTCGGTGAAGATCTCGGCCACGTGTCCCATCGCCTTGTGGCTCGCGAGATTTTGCCCGTCGCTCACGGCAATGCCCGCGCTTTCCTGGCCGCGATGCTGGAGCGCGTAAAGGCCCAGATAAGTTAGCTTCGCCGCCTCGGGATGGCCGTAGACGCCGAAGACGCCGCAATGATCGTGGAATTTATCGTCACGAAGGGAAACGGCCGGAAATAGCTCAAGTCCTGGGGTCAATGAAACCTCTGGCAGCTTAGATGCGTGATTCCGCCGCCCTGATTCGCTTGCGTGAACTTCCGACCCCCCTATTTTGACTGAGGCGGGCGATAAGCGCAACAAGATTGTCACCCCCCTGGGCGCTAAATCCCGGCTTGGACCTTTGCCGTCGTGTTTTCTACCAATCGCGGCAAGGCGCTGGCGATTGCGGCTCGAAGCTCGAGTCATGCGAGCGCCACCACGCCTGCCAGTGCATCGCCTGGGGCGAGGATGATGAACCTTGATGCCCGGTCAACTTATCGAGGGCGAAATTCGCAATGGCGCGGACCTGCGGGTTCGGGTCATTGAGCATTGCGAGGAGCGGCGGAATCGCGTCTCTTCGCCCGGTATTTTTCAGGCCGAGAATGGCGCTCTCGCGGTCGAGGGCGTTCGGCGAGTGGAGATAATGAATCAAGGCTTTCGCGGCGCGCGGATCACCGAAGTCACCGAGCGTTTGCAGAATTTCGCCGCGCGTTTCAGCGGATGCGTGCGGAAGCATTTCGACGAGCGGCGGAACGAAGCGCGCGTCGCGGCTTTCACCGAGCAGCAGAATGGCGAAAGCCTGAGGGCCGGCCGATGACTTTTTGCCGGCTTCATGCGCCGCTCCTTGGCCCTCCGCGACGCGCAGAATCGCACGCCAAGCGTCCGGCCCGCCAATGCGAGCGAGACCCTGGAGCGCCTCGTGCCGCAAAGGACCGCGCTTCGCTGGCGACTCGGCGAACTCTGCGAGCGCACCGAGCGCGAAGGAGTGCGGCGCGGCCGAGATAACGAGCATTGCTTCCGACTGGTGAGGACCCGCCGGGCCGCGAAGCGCTTTCAGATAAGGCTCGAAGATGCGGAGCAAGGCCTGGGGATTTGGCGGTTCTATGCGCAGCGTCAGGTTATCGAGCGCGAGGGCGTAGGCCGCGGGCGGGCCGGAGAAAAGCGCTGCGCCAGGCTTGAGCGCATAAAGCGGAAGATGCCGCTCGGCCCGCACGTGATAAATGCCTGGACGGGTGAAGCTCGCCCACTCGGTGAGGAGCCAGCGCTCCGTGTGAACGCCGCCGGGCGCGAGGCTCGCCGTGCCGTACACGACGTTCCCCTTTGCGCCTCCGCAGAAATGCGGTTGCGGATCGGGAAGCGTTTTGCCTCGCGCGTCCGTGATCGTGAAATTCGGCTCGCTTTCAAGGTTCGGATTTTCCGCGCGGCTTGGAAAGCGGTAGGAAAAAATAAACGGCGTTGGGCCGGCGTTGCGAATCACGAAATCGCAAAACACGGGCTCGCCTGCGAGGGTTGCCTGCTTTTCGAGCTTGAAATGAACCCTGTAGGCGATTTGGGCGCGCGCGGGCGCTGAACCGAAAATCAGGCTCGCAATTGCAAAGCCCGCCGCGAGCATCGAGGTTTGTCTTCCATTCGCCTGGCGCATCTACCCATCATAAGCTTAACCGTGCAGGACGCGGAGGTGAATAGGCGGTAGCGGCGAGCTTCGGCTCGCCAGGGGCCGAACGGAAGGCCGGCGCGACCAACAACTTGAGGGTGGGAGGCCGGCGGAAGTTAGCATTGATACGACCCTCCATGCCGCGTTAGCATCTCATGGAAGTGGTGAAGGGGATGGGGCGGAAGATATTTCTCAGCATCGGAGCGCTCGGTTTGGTCATGGCGGGAGCGCTGTGCGCGACTGCCATGGAAGCTGGAAAAGCATCCCAGACTGCGGCGCTCGCGCCTGTCGCCAACCACCGTCCCTTCAAACTCTATCTCAAAGACGGCAGTTACCAGCGGGTCGAAACCTACCAAATCGAAGGCGACCGTGTCCGCTATTACAGTGTGGACCGTTCGGATTGGGAAGAAATTCCGAAGGCGCTGGTGGATTTTGCGGCGACACGCCGCGCTGAGAGCAAAACCTCCACGCTCAATCAGCAGCGCCTCTCGGAGGCAAACAAGCTGGGCGCGAAAATACTTGAAAACACCGCTCCCGGCGGCTTTCAGATTGCGCCCGGCGTCCAATTGCCGGGCGACCCCGGCTTTTACGCTTACGACGGGACCCGCGCGATCCGGCTGATTCAGTCTCCCGGGGAAGAAGTGAAAGACAAACGGAGAATGATTCTGACGATGGCGCTTCCCGCTCCCGTCGTGAAAAAGCGAGACCTGGTGGAGCTTCCCCGGCCACGCTCGGACATCCGCATCACGGACCTCGATCCCGTATTTTACGTTCAGTCGAGCAGCGTCAAGCCTGACGCTATTCGGCTTCTCCCACTTCGCGCGACGAAAAACGCGCGAATCATCGAGACCGTCCAGGGAGGAACCGGGTTCGGGCAGACGGGCGAAATTCGCGAGTCCCTCCCCATCCGCACTTCGCCCGTCGCGCCCGGAGTTTACAAAATCACGCTGGCGCGAGCGCTCGCGCCCGGCGAATATGCTTTTGGAGAAATCCTGAGCGCCGGCAAGCTGAATATCGACGTTTGGGATTTTGAAATCAAAGCGGCGAACGTGCCGGAAGGGCAATAGCAGGTCTCTGAGCGGTCAGCGGCCTGCGGTTTCCGGAGCGCCCGACTTGCGCGCCTGCTTGTCCTGGTACATTCGGCTGTCCGCTTCGGCAAGGTCTTTTTCCGCCGACTGGCCGGCGACGTGGAGATAAAGGCCCAGGCTGAGTGAAATGGGCATCTCGCCGACATGAGCCTGGCGGTCCCACTCGGCGACTTTTTCTTTCACGCGCTGGCGCACGACTTCCGCACCCTCGTCTTCCGTTTCCGGCAGGATGATGAGGAATTCGTCGCCGCCGTAGCGCACCACATAGTCCGAGCCGCGCACGCACGACTTCAGGATCCCTGCAATTTGCGCGAGCACGTAGTCGCCCATCAGATGCCCGAGCCGGTCGTTGACCTGCTTGAAGTTATTAACGTCGGCCATGATCAGCGCGAGCGCGCGATGGTTTCGCTCGGAGCGCGCGATTTCACCCTGAATCAGATCGTGCAGAAAATTCCGGCTGAAAACGTTGGTGACGGAATCGAGCAAATTCGCGGACCGCTCCGCTTGTGCGGCCAGCGTCTGCTGGAGGTTCATCAGGCGCAGCCGCTGCGTTTCCGTCTCGCGCCGCACGAGGTAGAGCGCGACCAGGACGAAAACCACCATCAGCACGAAGAGCACTTGCGGCGATAGCGTGATTTGGAGCTCGTTCGTTTTCCAGAAGCTGTGCGGCGAAAGCAGCGAAACCGCTCCCAGCAGAAGCACCGCCGCGGCAAAGATCACGATGATCCAGATGTCGTGACTGTGCGATTCGACGCGCGCCAATTCCATTTCGAGGCGCGTGCGCGGCCCAACTTGTTCGAAGCGATCGCCCTTGTCTGCCATCGATTGTCTGCGACGGTTCGGCTCGCCGGGTTGCAGCCTGGCCTCCAGGCGGCCCGGTTCCACCGTGCGCAGATTATACTCTGTTCCAAGAAGAATACAAGGCGCTTTGCCGGGCTAACGACAGGGCTAAACGCTCGATTGACACCCTTCGGGGTTTTCGGTAGGCTGAAGGCAACGCTGTTTAAAGTAAGGAGAAACATGATGATGAAGAAAAGACTTCCGGTAGTGTTAAGCCTGTGTCTGGCTGGAATGGGCTGGCTCGCAACGCCGGGCGCGATTCGCGCCGGTCAGGTCCAGTCGGACCAGGGCTCAAAGGCTGCGTCAAAGAGTTCGACAAGCAGCCAGGCAGCCGCCGCTGCGCCGCAGGCTTTTACTGAGCAGGAAGTGCTCAAGCTGGTCAAGAAGAACAAGAAGCATCTGGACCGGATTACGCCCGAGCTGAGCCAGCGCGGCGTGGATTTCAACGTGACCCCGCAAATCGAAGCGAAGCTGCGCAAGGTGGGCGCCGACAGTGCGACCATGGCGGTCATCCAGCAAGGCACTCCCGCAGCTCGCGCCGCGCGCGCCGCTCAAGGCAAAAAAGCCGCAGGACCCGTCATCTCGCCAGCCGAGGCTCAGGCGTACAACGCGACTCGCAATGAACTCGACCCGGACAAAGGGATCCAACTGTGCGAGACTTTCGCCAAGACATTTCCCAAGAGCATTTTTCTATCCTACGTGTACGCTTTTGAGGCGCACGACTACGCTATGAAGAACGACGTCGCGAACGCCGCTGTTTATGCGGAGAAAGCTGCGAAGACGAATTCCCGCGACATGATGGCGCTCATCATGGCGGCGGAGTATCTTCCGGAGCCGGCGGCGCTCCAGGGCAGTGATCTGATGAAAAACCAAAAGCTTGATGAAGCTGAAGGCGATGCGAAAAAAGCGCTCAGCCTGATTCCCATGATCCCCAAGGCGCCGACCGAAAGCGACGCCGACTTCAAGACGCGAAAGGCGGATTACGCAAGCCAGATGCATGCCGCCCTTGGGTTGATCCATCTCCAGCGCGCCGACATGAGCCTGGCAGGTCCGGACAAAACCGAGCTTGCAAAAGCCGAGCAGGAATACAAAACGGCGATTTCACTCGAGAACCCGCCAAACCCGGCGGATTATTTCCGGCTGGGAGAGGTTTACAAGACCGCGGGGAATGTTCCCGCCGCAATCGACGCGTTCAACAATGCGGCGAAACTTGTCCCGCCGAACAGCCAGATCGCGACCCTGGTCGGCCAGGAAATCAGGCAGTTGAAAGCACAGAAGAATTCGGCCGCGAAACCCTGAGATTTTGTTCCTTGGCTCTCCCGCCGCGCCTGATTTCGAGCGCCCGTAAGGGGCCGGCGCCGGTCGCGCCGGCTCCGCTGCACCGGCCCACAATGATGAAGCAGGGACCGCTCAGTGAGCTTCAAAAGCGAATCGGCTACAGCTTCCGTAATTCCGACCTCCTTCGCGAGGCGCTCACCCATTCATCCTTCATCAAGGAAACATCGGCGCCGGGGCGTGATAACGAGCTTCTGGAGTTTTTGGGCGACGCCGTCCTGAACTTCCTGGTGACGGTACGGCTGGTCGAGACGTTCCCGACGGCGGATGAAGGCGAGCTTTCTCGCATTCGCGCGGGAATGGTTGCCGCCACTCATCTGGCACGGGTCGCCCGGGCGCTCGACCTCGGAAGTTACCTGCAGCTCGGCGCTTCCGAGGAGCGAACGGGCGGGCGGGAGAAAACGGGATTGGCCGTGAACGCGGTTGAGGCGCTGATTGCCGCGCAATTCCTTGACGGCGGCCGCGAGGCCGCGAGCAATTTTGTCGAGCGATTCGTCGTGCCCGGCGATCTTTCCGCTGCGCGCGCCGAATTTGCCGCATCGAACTACAAGGGCGCCTTGCAGGAGTTTCTGCAGGCGCGCCGCTTAGGGCTCGCTCAATACCGCGTGACGGCCGAAACGGGGGCCGAACATCAGAGAGTGTTCACCGTAGCGGTGCGAGTGGGCAGCCGCGTTCTCTCGCGCGGTTCGGGCGCCAGCAAGAAAGCGGCGGAACAAGAGGCGGCGCAAGCCGCGTTGCATTTCCTGCGGAACAAATATCATGCCTGAACGTCATGCCAAATCCGCCGCGCGGGATACTTTTGAATCGCTCATCGTCACGGTCATCCTGGCCATTTTCGGCGCGACCTTCGTGGTCGAAGCATTCAAGATTCCGACCGGCTCGATGAAGAACACGCTTCTCGTCGGCGATCATCCGCTCGTCAACAAATTCGAGTTCGCGTATCCGCGCGGCCCGCTCAGCTTTCTTCTCCCTTACCGGCGCATCCACCGGGACGACATCATCGTCTTCAGATACCCGGGCCCGCGGGAAGAAGCGCTCGAGACGGGCGAATATTTCGTCAAGCGCGTCATCGGCTTGCCCGGCGACCGAATCAAAATAGTCAATCGCCAGGTTTATGTGAACGGCAAAGCCGTGCCTCAGCCTTTTGTTCGCAACACGCATCCGAATGAAGTGCTTCCCGGCGATAATTTCCCTCCGAGCGATCCGAACGAACTCTTCGCGGGAGGCGGGACGACGGAGTGGGTGGCGACGATCGAGAACTACGTCCACGACGGACAGCTTGTGGTGCCGCCCGGCGAATACTTTGTCATGGGAGATAATCGCGAAGCCAGTTGGGACAGCCGATTCTGGGGATTCGTGCCGCGTGACCTGATCAGCGGCCGGCCCATCTTCAATTACTGGTCGTATGAGACGTCTTCGAATGCATACAAGGAAACCTCGCTGGGCGGCCGCTTCAAGCAGATATTCAGCCTGGTGATTCACTTCTTCACGCGTACGCGCTGGCGCCGCACTTTCCCCGTTTCCTTGTTTCACATGGTGCGCTGATGAGCCGCCTTGAGCGAAGACACATTGGCAAAGGCCTGCTCGTGCTGGCCGCGCTCGCGCTCCTCGGCTGGCTTGTCCCCACTTTCCTGAGTGCGGGCCGCTACCGCCACCGCCTCGAAACCGGCCTTGGCGAGGCGCTTGGACGGCCGGTCCGCTTTGGAGCGATTTCTCTGCACATCCTTCCGCGGCCCGGCTTTACGGTCGAGAACGTCGTCGTCGGCGAAGACCCGTCCTTCGGCCTCGAACCCTTTGCTCACGTTGAGCGCGCCGACTGCGCTCTCGCCTGGAGCAGCCTGCTGAATTCGCGCCTCACCTGCTCGGAAGTGACGCTCGAGGGTGCGGTCATCAACCTGGTGCGCACGTCTCCCGGGAAATGGAATATCGCGACCCTTCTGCATCGTGGCGGCGCGGCTCTCACTCGCGCGACGAAATCGCCCGGGCCCCCTCGCGCCCTGCGCATCGCCGTGAACGACTCGAGGCTCGATTTTGTATTCAACGGCGTCAAAACTCCCATGGCCATCACCGATCTGCGCGCCCAACTTGCGCTCGCTCCCGAGACGGGCGCGGTTCAATTCCGGGTCTCCGGAAGCCCGTTGCGCGGCGACTTGCCGGTCGCCGCGTCGGGTCACGTGAGGTTCTCGGGTGAATGGCAGCCGGAGGCGCCGCCTTCGCGGCGCTTGAAGGCAACCCTTGCGATTGGAAATGCGCAGGTGGGAAGCTGGACATCCTTGCTGACCGGGGAAAATCCGAACGTTTATGGCGTGCTCAATGGAACTTCGAAAGTGACCGGTTCGTGGACCAGGATTCAACTTGCGGGCCACGCCCAATTCGCCGAGCTCCATCAGATGAGCCAGCCGCCGCCTCGAACCGACATGCCGGTGGCCGTTCATTTCCACTGCCTGCTCGATCGCGCCGAAGGCCGCTTGCTCATCGAAAGCGCCGGCGTCTTCTTCGGTCGCTCCAGCCTGCATCTTTCGGGCGGGATTGAGAACATTTCCGTCACGCCCGATTTTGATTTAGTTCTCTCGCTGCAAGGCGCCGAACTTGAAAATTTCGGCACGCTCGAGCGCCGCCTGCTCGGTTTCGAGAGCCGCTGGGCCGTTCGCGGGCGAGTGGACGGCCTGGTGACGCTTCGCGGTCCCTGGAAAGATCGCGAGTACGGCGGCTATCTCACGGCGCGCGGCGTCGAGCTGCGGACACCCGCGGGAGTTTTTCCCGTTCGTGGCGTTGCGGTCCGCATCAGCGGGAACGAAGCGCAGTTCGCGAAGCCGGCGAGCATCGAGCTTGCTCCCCGGCTTGTCCTGCGGGCCTGGGCGAGCCTCGAACGGCGGCCGGGAGCCGCTCCGTCATTTGAAATCCGATTGAACGCGCCCGCGGTCCCGCTCGCGCAGGTATTGCCGCTTGCGCGGGGCGCAGGCGTGGGATCGCTTGACGGCGTTACGGCGGAGGGTGATGCGGATGTGACAGCGCATCTCGGAGGCGTGCTTTGGCCCGTCACCCGGCCTTCGCTCGCCGTCGAAGCGGAGCTGCACAATGCACAGTTCGGGTTCCAGGGGATTTCACAAAACCTCAAGATCCGCCGCGCGAGCCTCCGTCTGGATGAACGGGAGATTGTCGCAGGGCCGCTGGTTGCGGTGATGGGGTCAACCGCCATTACAGGCCGCGTGTGGCGCGAGCGGCTACCGGGCGCACCGTGGAGTTTTGATTTGACGGCGAATAAGGTGGACGCGGCATATCTGGTCGCGACGGCTTCGGCAGTCGCCGCACGGCCCCCCCGCTCTTTTTTCTGGTGGATTCCGGGAATCAGCCTTTTTGTCCACCGTCGCGCGGGCGCCGCTCCACTGCTCCGAAACCTCAATGCGCGCGGCAGAATTCAAATCCATCTTCTCAAGTACCGCGCCATCGCGCTCCATCAAGTGGAGGCGGTGGCAGATATCCGGGATCGTCGAATCCGGCTTTCGAGCGTGGTTTTCCGCGCGGGCGGGGGGCGCGGGACGGCTTCTTTCGCGGTGAATCTGGGGCTTGCGCCGGCGGTCTTCAGAGCGCGCCTTGCCCTCGATGACGCCGCCGTCGAGCCCTTGCGGCCTTATCTTGCGCCCGCGCTCGGCGGGGTTCGAGGCCGGTACAATCTGATCGCCCGCCTCGATTCGCGCGGCCAAACGCCCCGGCAACTGGAGAATAATCTTCGCGGCTCGGGTTCGGTGAAGCTCCGCGAAGTATCTTTCGGCCGCTTCAATCCGCTCGCCGCTCTCAAGGCGCGAGTCCGCACGGTCGCTCTGAATTCGGCCGCGCGCGCGCCGGAACTCAAAGCGCTCGATGCGCAATTCAAGATTGCGGGTTCGCGAATCATCATTCTACCTTGCGCTTTCACACTTGCTTCAGCCCGCCTGCGGCTTGCGGGAGATTACGATTTCGGCCGCGGAATGGACGTGAAAGTGGACGCCTTTCTGCCTCATCGCGTAGCCCTCACAGGTCGCGGGCCAAGCCGTCTCGGAGCGACTCTTGAGCCGTATGAAGTCCGGCTTCGCGGTCCGCTTGCCCGGCCCGTCGTTTCACCCGCGATTCGCCTTTCCGATGCCCAGCCCTAATCAACGAAAGTTCGCCATGCCCCGGCCGGGACGAAAAACGGGCCGAGCCGCAATCCTTTCCGCGGGAGCCGCGATTCTTCTGCTGGGAGGCGCATTTCCGCTGCCCGCCCGCATGGCGCCGCACGGCCTCGGTTCGAGCGAATCTGCGAGCGCCCTTTCTCACGCCGCTGCGGCCTCCGCGATCGTGCAGTGGCAAAAAATTCTCGCTTCGCATCGCGGCGCAAGCAGCTCGCTGAAGCCGATTATCCTGACCGATACTGAAGTGAATTCGTACCTGAAGTTCGACGGCGCACAGATGCTTCCGCGCGGCATTTACAACACGCGGCTTCACATTTCGCAGCAGGGCATCTTCGGGAGCGCCATCGTTGATTTCGACGAATTGAACCGCGCGCAAGGGCAAAACGGCGGCGCGGGACTCGGCTTGCTCGGCATGATCTTTAGCGGGCGCCAGGTTGTCAGCGCGCTCGGAAACCTCTCAACCTGGAACCGCCAGGGGCGGATCAATTTCCAGAACGTACACATCGGCTCAACCCAGCTTTCCGAGTGGCTCGTCAACTGGCTGCTCCAGGCTTACGTGGAATCGAAATATAAAGTGAACCTCGACAAACCTTTTGCCTTGCCGGGCGACGTGACGCGTATTATCCTTGAACCGGGCCAGGCGATTTTCGAGCGTGCGCCTCACCCTCGGCGCTGAATTTCTGTCCCGCATCGGCGCCATCTTTCTGCTCTTCACCGTCGGCCTCGAAACGCGGCCGTCCGATTTGCTCAAAGTGGGCGGAACGGCGGTGCTCGTCGCCACGCTCATTGCGCCGCCGTTCCTTGAGCTTATTTTGCCCCCCCTGCGCGCGGTCCTAGCCGGGTGGCGTCCCCGAAAAGCCGTTTTTCCGCTTTGACTCCCGTCAGGCCGTCTCGATACCATTTTCCTGCGTAAACGCCTACTAAGGCAGTATTATCAACTAGTTAACAGCGTCTCTCGCTCCCCTTTCAGACTAATTTTTTTGTTGATGATTCAGTTGAATCACCGTAGTATTAGAACACTTTAATAAAAAGGATGAGTTTGCGAAATAATGGCGGAACTTGGTCGAGAGAAAGTAAGAACATCCTAATTAACTCTGCGCTGGAGAAGCCAATTTTGGCGGAAAGATCATGCGCGCTCTTGGCATTAGAATGCGTTAATCTTGGCGGAGATTTTTGATGCGGACTGCGATTCTTGGTGCAGGCGTCAGCGGACTGGCCGCCGCTCACGCTCTGAGCAAACTGCCCGGAGAGGATTTCCGGGTCTTCGAGCAGGCTTCGGCGCCGGGCGGATTGTGCCGAGTCATTGAGAAGGATGGCTTCCGCTTCGATGTGGTTTCGCACGTTCTGCATTTCCGCAGCGAGCGCGCCAGGCGCCTGGTGTACGAACTTCTGGGTGACGACCTCATCTCCGTCGCGCGAAGCTCCTGGATTTACTTCCGCGGCCGCTACATTCCCTACCCGTTTCAAAGCCATCTAGTAATACTAGGTTAAGTATCTGTTGCTCTCCCGACCGGTGTCTGCTACATTGTCGGCATGACACCGCGAACCTTGAAAGAACTCGAGGCCCGGTTGACGCATTTTCTCGAAGAGTTGCTGGAA
>JAKASG010000062.1 GCA_021828285.1 Acidobacteriota bacterium
GGGCGGGCGATCCGGCAGCGGTGATCACCTCGCACGCCCTCAAAGAGGATTGCGAGCTGTGCGTGAAGTCGCTCGACCTGTTCGCCTCCGTTTACGGGTCGGAGGCGGGGAACCTTGCTCTTAAAGCGATGGCGATGGGCGGCGTCTATCTGGGCGGCGGCATTGCCCCCCGCATCCTGCGAAAACTCACGGACGGAGTTTTCCTGAAAGCGTTCAGAAAAAAAGGGCGTGTCGCGCGGCTGCTTGAAAACATTCCCATCCATGTCATCCTCAATGACAAAACCGCCCTTCTCGGCGCAGGCCGTCTGGCGATGCTTACTGAAAAACAAGTTCCGGCAAACGTCTGAGCGTTTTTCCCTTGCCTTAACTTAAAAGGTCCTCCGACGGCGCAGGATGCGCTCGAACGCGGCGTGGCGCAAAGGCGGCAACTCGATCTCTCCGCGGATGTTCGCGCCGTTCCGCGTGTGGTAGAATCCCATCGGCCGGGAGAGATGAGTTCCCCAAAGAAGGAAATCCTCGTGTTGGGCGGAGGTTTCGCGGGCGTGTACACAGCGCGGTGCCTCGAGAAGATTTTGCGCCCGGAAGAAGCGTCGATTCACATCGTCAACGTGGAAAATTATTGGGTGAACCAGCCTTTGCTCGCGGAAGTTATTTCGGGCTCGGTCGGGATCACCGACGTCGTCTCGCCCATTCGCCGTCTTTGCAGGCGGACCCATCTGGTGATGCGGAGCGTGGAGTCCATTGATCTGCGCAGCAAAACGGTCATCGTGAGTCCCGGATTCCGCCCGCGGCGTTTGGAGCTTCACTACGATTACCTGGTCATCGCGCTCGGGGGGCGGACGGATTTTTCGCGGATGCCGGGAATGGTCGAGCACGCACTCCCCTTTCGCACGCTCGGCGACGCGCTCGAAGTTCGCAATCGCCTGATCCACACTCTCGAAGAAGCGGACGTCGAAACCGATCCGGACATGCGCGCCAAGCTGCTGACGTTTGTGGTGGCGGGCGGAGGATTTTCCGGCGTCGAAGTCCTGGCGGAAATCAACGACTTCGTGCGGCGCGTGAAACGCAACTATCTTCGGCTGCGCGACGAGCCCGTGCGCGCGGTCCTCATCCATTCGGGAGCGCGAATTTTGCCCGAAGTGGATGAACGCCTCGCGTTCACCGCGCAAAAGATCCTGGTCCGGCGCGGCGTGGACTTGCGCCTTAAGGACCGGCTCGTTGCGGCAACGTCCGAAAAAGCGATTCTCAAATCCGGCGCCGAAATTCCGACCAAAACCATCGTCTCGGCTGTTCCTTCCGCAGCCCCGCCCGTCCTGCAGAAGCTCGATTGCGCCAAGGACAAAGACCGGCTGCAGGTGAATGGAAATCTGGAACTCGTGGGTTACGAGGGCCAAGTCTGGGCGCTCGGAGATTGCGCTGCAATCAAAACCCAGTCGGGAAATGCCGTTCCGGCGACGGCACAGCACGCGACGCGTGAAGCGCGGGTTGCGGCCAAGAATATCGCCGCCACGATTCGCGGCGCGAAACCCTCGCTTTTTTCATTTGAAGGACTCGGTAAGATGGGTTCGCTCGGCCATTACTCCGCCGTCGCGGACATCCTCGGTGTGCGCATTTCAGGATTCTTCGCGTGGTTCGTTCGGCGAACGATTTACCTGATGAAGATGCCAGGATTCAACCGCAAAGTCCGAATCGCCTGCGATTGGGCCATCGCCCTGATTTTTCCGCCCGACCTGGTCCAAGTCCGCCTGCTTCGAGGAAGCGCCATTTCGCGCCAGCATTTCGAGCCCGGTGAAATCGTGTTCAATCAGGGCGATTTGGGAAATTGCGTTTACGTTATTGAGAAAGGCGAGTGCGACGTGCTGCTTGAAAAAGACGGGGAGACGGTCCGACTGGCGGCGCTCAAGGGCGGCGATTATTTCGGCGAAATGGCCGTCTTGAACGACGTCAGCCGCAGCGCAACGATCCGCACGCGCGCCGCGATGGACGTCCTGGTGATTCCCAAGAGCGACTTCGACATGCTCAAAACTGCGGTCCCGGCCTTCGGGAATGTTTTCCGCGAGCTGGCGCGAACCCGCACGGCAGCGGGAACTGCCAGGACGGCGCGTGAAGAGAATTCACGTTGAGCGGTCGGCGAACCCCGCGCGTGTGACCTGTTACCTTTCAGAACCAACTGCATCTACTAGAGTGTAGTAAGGCGCGGCGTTGGACGCTTCACGGGTGCCCGAAAGAGTTGCACGGCAGGAGGTTCAAGCGATGGTTCGTGGCAAACTTGAATTAGAGACGGTTGAGGGATTGGGACTGCAATTCCGAGCCCGGTCAGGCTCAGGCCACACGATGGTGCTGGACAACGAGCAAGGCGATAAAGGGCCGCGGCCCATGGAGACGGTGTTGCTCGCCCTCGGCGGATGCACGGCCATGGACGTCATCAGTATTCTTCGAAAGAAGCGGCAAACGGTGACGAGCTACGAAATCGAGCTGGCCGGCGAGAAGCGGACCGAACACCCTTCTTATTTCACCCGAGTTGAAATCCTGCATCGCCTGCGCGGGCGGATCGATCCGGAAGCCGCGCGCCACGCCATTGAGCTTTCTGAAACGAAATATTGCTCGGTGGGCGCGATGATAGGGAAGACGGCCCAGATCGTCCACAAATTCGAAATTCTGCCGCCCGAAGACGCGGTCGAGAGGCAAAAACCGGTTCGAGCCATTTCCGCCTGAGCGGCTCCGACGGTCAGGACTTCGCTGCGGGAAATTCCACCTTGGGCACGGCCTGGGCGCCCTGCGAGGCGGCGAAGTAATTGTTCACACGTTGGAATCCCGACATCGCCGCGATGATGTTGTTCGGGATAAAGCCTATGTACGTGTTGTAGTCCTGCACGGCGAGATCGTAACGTCTGCGCTCCACGGCAATGCGGTTTTCCGTTCCTTCCAGTTGGTCCTGCAGCTCCAGAAAATTCTCGTTCGCTTTTAAGTTCGGATAGGCTTCCGCGACCATCAGCAATCGCCCGAGGGCTCCATCGAGCTGATTGTTCGCAGCCACGCGGTCGGTGGGCGTCCGCGCGCCGATCAAGGCCTCGCGCGCGCGGGTGACCGAATCAAAAACCGTTTGTTCATGAGCCGCGTACCCCTTCACCGTGTTGACCAGATTTGGAATCAGGTCGGCGCGGCGCTCCATGACAACTTCCACTTGCGCCCACGAGGCGCGAATGGCCTCGCGCTTTGCGACGATTTGATTGCGGCGCGAGACGTACACGCTGACAACGATGACCACGAGGATTCCGAGACCGATGATGACCCGCCATACCTTCTTCATACGCTTTCCTCCAAAACCTTGACCCCTGTTATGATTTCGAACAACTCCCGCTGGTCCGGCGCCGCGTTGTATCGGACAACCGGGCGGCTGAACGCTCGCTCTTTAGCGAGTCGGCACAGCCATGCGGCCGTGAATTTCCTTTGCTGCTCGCGCAAGATTCTCGACGTAAGCCGCAAGCGTCGCGCGCGCGTCCACGCTATTTTCCTTGCGTTTCCCTTCGTGAACGTCCCAAATCGCGTGGAAAGGCGAGCCGTCCAGGCCGAATCGCTGCGCGGCCAGATCGATCAGCTCTCGCGCCTGCTTGGGCGGCGATTCGCCGAGCGTGATCAGCGCGTGCCGAATTAACGTCAGGAACGATGTGATGGAGGTTGTCATCAACCGCGTCAGAATTTTTCCTTTCAGATCGCCCGCCAGGAACGCTTGTCGCAGCCGAACGAGGTTCGTTTCAAATTCGCGCTCGATCGCCGCCCGATGGAGACGCAACGGCACTTCGAGCCCTTCGAACACATCCTCGCCGAAGAGCACCGTGCGGCGCTCCACGATATCCAGAAATTCGATGGGGAAAACCTCGACAGCGGTCGTTAATTCCTCCCGGCTGAAGACGAGCGGAGCGGGATGGCCGCTTCTCGTCCAGCGCGCCGTCACTCTCGCCAGCTTTTCAAGCGCCGCGCTATCGAGGCGCGTGACAAGACAGAGCACGTTCAGGTCGGAAAACTTTTCGTGGAATTCGCCGCCGGCTGCCGAGCCGTAAAGCGCGACTGCCTCCAGATTCGAGCCTGCCGCTTCTTTCAGTTTCTCAACCAAATCCTGCAATTGTTTTTCTTTGCCCATCGCCTCATTCCGCCTCATCCGAATCGCCGGTTCCCGTCGCTAACCCGTTCCATCCGCAATCACGCCGATCGTATCCGGTGACCCCTTCGTACCGCTTCTTCACCATCCTCCGCCTGCTCCACCTCCGCCGGAAATCCCACCGCCAAATCCGCCAAACCCGCCTCCACCGCCAAATCCGCCTCCGCCAAATCCGCCGCCACCGCCGAACCCGCCACCCCCTATCAATAAGGGCAGAAGCCACAGCCCTCCTCCACGGCCCCCGCGAAGCGCGCTGAGGCCGATGATGATGATAATCAGCAGGAAGAGTAGCTGTGCGCCTCCACCGTTGCGCGGCCTGCGGCGCCCTCCCTCAACTGGGATGGCGGCTGCGGGCGATAACGTGGTCAGCTTGACGCCGCGGCTTTGGGCAATCACTTGGGCAATTTGATTCGTGATTTGCTCGACGGCCCCGTTATAATCGCCCGCGCGCAGCCTGGGAATCATCTCCCGACCGAAACGCCCGACTTCACCATCCGGCAAAATTCCTTCAAGTCCATATCCGACTTCGGTCCAATATTTATGGTCGTTGATGGCAAAAAGGATCAGAACACCGCGATCGTTATTTTTGTGGCCGACGCCCCACACGTCGAACAGGTGATGGCCGAACTGTTCTTCGCTTAAGCCTCCGAGCGAATGGATGGTTACCACCGCGATTTGAGAGTGAGTTTTCTGGTCAACCTCGGCGCAGAGCGCCTCGAGCTGTGCGCGAACATTCGGGCTGAGTACCCCCGCGAAGTCGTTGACGTAACCGGTGGGCTTGAGATTCTTGAGGTTTTCGGCGCTTAAAGGGCGCGAGAGGAGCAGCGCCGCAACGGCAGCCAGAATCCAACCCTGTCGCAATCCGCTCCGCTTCAATCCGCCGCCTTTTGCCGCTGATTCATCTTCATCGAGCAGTTCGCCCGACGCCAAGATGTTCGTTTGGCGCTCTCGAATTTACAAACACGGCCTTTGCGATCCAGAGGCAAACGGCCTTTATAAATATATACGATTAAGTCGGCTCTTTCCTTAAAACTCTCGCGTCCCGGCGGGTCCCCGAAGAGGTTGCAAACTCTTCATTCCGGTCCCAATCATTTTTTGCTTGCCGTTATGGGTCATGGAATTGAAAATAAGACCCCGATGAAGGCCGCCGCAACTTATTGGATTTTCGCCCGGCCGTTTACGCTGGCGCCGCCGATGGTGGGCATCTTTTGCGGCTCGCTGATCGGATACGGAGCCACACACGCGCGCTTCGAAGCGCTGAACGTCGCGCTCGCTGTCGCCGCTGCGGGGATCCTCAACGCCGCGTCGAACGGGCTCAACCAGATTTACGATCTCGAAAACGACCGCGTCAATAAGCCGCATCGGCCGTTGCCCTCGGGGAAAATGACGCGGCGCGAAGCATGGATTTTTGTAGCCATCGCTTATGCCGTGGCGCTTGCGATGGCAGCCTCGGTCAATCTGCAGACCTTTGCGATTTACGCGATTGCCGGGATTGCAACCGTCGCTTATTCTGCGCCCCCAATTCGCCTGAAGCGGCATCCCATCGGCTCGAACCTGATTATCGCGCTCGTGCGCGGCGAGCTTCTGAAGGTCGCCGGCTGGGCCGCGATTGCCACAGTCCTCAGCTCATGGGAGCCGTGGTATATCGGTTTCATCTATTTCATTTTTCTTCTGGGCGCGACGACCACCAAAGATTTCGCGGACATCGAGGGCGACCGCAAGGCGGGCTGCATGACGTTGCCGGTGAAATACGGCGCCGTTCGGAGCGCGCGCGCAATCAGCTTCTCGTTCATTGTTCCCTGGCTGATTATGGCGCTGGGAGTTTTCCTGGGCATCTTGCGAGGAAACCCTCTAGCCATTTTTTTGCTGAGCGGCGTGATGCTCGTTTGGGGCACCTGCGTCATTTATCTTATCAATAAAGATCCTCACCGGCTTGTGACCGAGGGCGAGAATCATCCGGCATGGCATCATATGTATTGGATGATGATGGTGGGGCATCTTGGGCTTGCGGGAGCGTATTTGATTGGGACACTCCATTGAGTGGCTTCATGCGGCCTGGCGACTGATTCCGTCCGGCTCCGTTCCACGGAGTCGGCGTGTGACCCGATGATTCTCCTCACAGGGGCAACTGGATATCTCGGCTCGCAGATCGCGCAAGGGCTTATCGAACGCGGTGAGCCGTTTCGCGTGCTCGTGAGGGATCCTGCGCGACTCGGCTTTGATCCGTCGAGGGCAAAGAGCGACGTCGTCGAAGGCGATTTGCTCGACGGGCGGGCGCTCACTCGGGCCTTGCGCGGAACGCGCCAAGTGATTCACACCGCGGCCCTCGTAAAAATGTGGGCGCGCGACCCGGGCGAATTCCGCCGGGTCAACGTTGAAGGTTTGCAGGCGCTCCTCACCGCGGCCGCGGAAGCGGGCGTTGAGCGGGTGATTTATACTTCGTCGTTCATTGCGCTCGGCCCCTCGTCCGATCCGGCGGCTTCGGAAGAGCTGCGACATCACGGGCCTTTCTCGAACGCCTACGAGCAGACGAAAGCTGAAGCGCTTGCCTGGCTGCACGAAGAAGGCTTCCGGCGATTTCCCGTGACGGCGCTCCTTCCGGGAGTGATTTACGGGCCGGGACCGCACACGCAGGGGAATTTAGTGGGTCAAATGATTGATGATTATGTGGCGGGGCGGTTGCCCGGCATTCTCGGCGCGGGAGATCAGCGCTGGAGTTTTTCATTCATTCGCGACGTGGTTCACGCGCACCTTGCGGCGCTTGAAAAGGGAAATCGTGAGGCATACGTCCTGGCAGGGGACAATCGCTCTTTGAATGACCTTTTTCGCATTGTGAGCGAGATTTCTGGCGTCCATCGCCCGATCCGGCATCTGCCGTTCTGGGCCGGCAAACTCGCGGGCGGCCTTGACGTTTTGCGCGCCGAAGTCTTTGGCCGGGCGCCGCAGTTGACGCCGGGAGTCGTCGAGATTTTTAAGCATGACTGGATTTATTCGAGCGACAAGGCGCAGCGGGAACTCGGATATCATGTGACGCCGCTCGAAGAGGGCATCGAGTTGACGATGAAAACAATGAGGGCTCTGCCGGGACGTTAACGCGGAACGGAAAAGGAGATGCCATGGGTTGGACAGGCGAATTGGCTCGGCAAATTTCCGGTCAGGTGCTCGATGATGATGCTTCGCGCGAAGCGATGGCGGCGGATTTCGGCCGCATCGTAATGCGCAAACCGGAGGGCGTCGTCCGGCCGGCCACGGCGGAGGATGTCGCTCGCGTCATCAAGTTCGCGAACCGGCATTCGCTCAAAGTCTCCATTCGCGGAGCAGGGCATTCGCAGTCGGGACAATCCCTTTCCGATCACATCCTGCTCGATATGACTTCACTCGCCGAACTCCCGCCGCCCACAGATGAGACGGTTGTTTGCCAGACGGGCTTGAAGTGGCGCGCGTTGGTCGAAAAGCTTCTGCCCCTCGGATTTTCGCCGCCCGTTCTCACCAACAATCTCGATGTGACCGTCGGCGGGACGCTTTCAACCGCGGGACTGGGCGTCGCCTCATGGCGTTACGGCACGCAGGCGGATAATTGCCTGGAAGTCGAGGTGGTGACGGGCGAAGGCGAAATTGTCCGCTCCTCGCCAAGCGCAAATCGCGACCTCTTCGACGCGGTTCGGGCCGGAGTCGGGCAGTTCGGCGTCATCACCGAAGCGAAGCTCAAGCTCCGCCGAACCAAGCCGAATTTCCGGACCTTCTTTCTTCTTTACGACGATTTGACCTTGCTTCTCGACGACTTGAAAACGGTGATGACGGACGCGCGTTTCGACTATCTCGAAGCCTGGTGCACGCCCGTGCCGCAGGGATTCAAAAAAGTCGCAGGTGAAAGGCAGCCGTTCGCGCAGTGGTTTTTTCCTCTGCACGCCACGGTTGAGGTGGAAGGGGATTCTGCGCCGCATCCTTCGGAAAAACTTCAGGGGCTCAATTTTTACAAGCTCGTCCACACGGAAGACGGCGAAATCGGCGAATTTTTCGCGCGCCTCGACGACCTTTTCACGCTTTGGAAGCGCGCAGGCTTCTGGGACTTTGCGCATCCGTGGATGGAATGCATTCTTCCCTGGGAATCAACGCTTCTTTATGTCTCCCAGGTTTTGCAGAACCTTCCTCCGCAAGCGATTGCGGGCGGGCACATTCTGCTTTGGCCGGCGCGTGGAAAAGCCTCGTCCGCGCCTCTGCTGATGCGCCCCGAGAGCGAATGGCTGATGGGATTCGGAATTTTGCCGGCGGTTCCTGCGCCTCGGCTCGAAGAAGCGTTGCCGCGCCTTGCCCTGGCCAGCCAGGCCTCAATGCTGATGGGCGGAAAACGCTATCTTTCCGGCTGGCTCGATTTCGACGCCGCCACGTGGAAATTGCATTACGGCGAGCATTGGGCCGCCGTCGCCGCGCTCAAAAAGAAATTCGATCCGCACGACGTCTTCAATCCAGGGTTCATGAAAACCACGTAACTCACCTCTTCCCGCTGCAGCGTAAAATACCCCTATGCTTAATGCGCGCGCGTCAGCATGGCACGAGGAGCCTCCGGGAAGAACGGGGCGTCGCGGGCTGGCGCGGAAGTCGCTCGCGCTTGGCGAGGCGGGCTTGCTTCTGGCCCTCGCCACGGCTGCATTTGGCCGCTCACATCACCGCCCGCGGCGGCTCGACCTGATCAAACTGCCGGCTAACGAACTTCCCCGCGCTCTGCCCGAGCTTCGCAACCTCCGCCCGGCAAGCGATCAGCACCGGCTGCCTGCGCTTCTCGCGAAAGTCGGCGCAAACGTTTCAACTTTTTTCAGGACGTTTCCGGATGTGGTCGCTGACGAAACGGTTCATGAAGAGCGCACCGCTGCCGGCGGGCCGGAGCAGGCGCTGACGCAGTCATTCTGGTATCTTGCCCTGGCTCAGCCCGGCCAGGAATTCGGCGACCTGAAAGAGTACCGGACGGATGATTCAGGCCGTCCAGTGAAATTGCGAGGGCTCTCGCGCGGCTTCATGCTTACCACGGGATTTATCTCCACTTCACTGGTTTTCGCGCCCGAATTTGCGGGCGAGAGCTGTTTCCGTTATTTAGGAGTCGAGAAACTTCGCCGGACCGAAACCGACGTAGTCGCCTTCGCGCAACGGCCGTCGGCGCGCAACGTTGAATCAATTTTCGTGAACGGCAGATCGGTTCCTCTGCCTTTGCAAGGGGTCGCGTGGATTGACCCTGCGAGCGATCAAATCGTGCGCCTTAGGACCGACCTGCTGCATCCGATTCGCGAGATCGAGCTGGACCGCCAGACGACCGTTATCCGCTACGCTCCAAAGAGTTTTAAGCAAGTCTCTGCGCCTTTATGGCTGCCGCGTATGGTCATCGTCACCGTGAGGATGGGCCTGTTCACTTACCGCAACGTGCATCTCTACTCTAAGCAGAGGCTTTTTCACGCCCACAGCCGCGAGATAAATTGATGGCTGCACAGAAATCGGGTTGATATCAAAAGGGGGATTATTTCCGCGAGGGGTGAGTGAAGGGCTTGTGTCCGGTAAGTCCTGAGCCTTCTTTGACCGTCAGAATGGAGTCTGCTGGAGCATCCTTGACGACGTCGGTGTGTCCTCCGGGCCAGGTGACTTCAAGCAGGTCAATTCGCGTGGCGTCACCGAGACCGAAATGGACGCGCAGATCGCTCGATGAGAGATAGCTTCCGCCGCTGCGCACCGTATCCACTTGAGTCAATCCCCCTGCGACGACTTTGATTTCAGCTCCAATACCGTCTCGATTGCTTTTCACGCCGAGCGTCTTGACGATGACGGAATGGCGCGGATTTTTGCGCTCGCGCCGGAGCAAGTCGGGCGAGTCGTTCATGTTCGTGCGGATGAGTTCGACGTCGCCGTCGTTGTCGTAATCGGCGACCGCAAGGCCTCGGCTGACCTTTTCGAGCGCGAGCCCCGGTCCGCTGCGCAAGCCGATTTCTTCGAACTTTACCTTCCCGCCTTCCGAACCAAGATTGCGAAATAAGAGGCTGCGCTCAGCGTAGGTGATTCCTGTCTGATAGCGGTCGATCTGCGGAAAGACCTGGCCGTTCGCGACGAAGATATCTTTCCAGCCGTCGTTGTCGCAATCAAAAAACTTCATTCCGAAAGATGTGAAGAGCCAACTGGGCGCAGCGAACCCTGCCGGCCACGCCAGATCGGTGAACGTGCCATCGTGATTGTTGTGATAGAGGTTGTTGTAATCGTCGGAAAAATTGCCTTTGATGAGATCGCCCCACCCGTCGTTATCGTAGTCCGCAAAATCGGTTCCCATGCCGGCTTGCTCGAGTCCGCCGCTGCTATAGGCGACGCCAGCCTGCGGCGCGACATCGGTGAACGTCCAATCGCCGTTATTGTGATAGAGCGAGCTGGGGGTTGAATCGTTCGCGACATAGATATCGAGGCGGCCATCGCGGTCGTAGTCGCCCATGACGACGCCCAGGCCGTTGTAACGATTTGGATCGATGCCTGCACTCTCAGTGACGTCGGTAAAAGTTCCGTCGCGGTTATTCCGGAAGAGGATGTCCCGGCCGCCGGGCAGGCCCCGCGGACCACAAAACGTCGGGATGCCGCGGTACGTGCAATTCATGGCGCTGCCGAAGGGCGGAAGATGATGGAGGTCCAGGTGAACGTAATTCGCAACGTAGAGATCGAGGAAGCCGTCGTTGTCCAAATCGCCGAAAGCGCAGCCCATGCCCCAGCCGTGCCCGCGCACGCCGGCTTTTTCGGTGACATCGGTGAAAGTCCCGTCGCCATTGTTGTGATAGAGGACGTTCCCGCCGAAATAGGTGACGTAGAGGTCGTCATAACCGTCGTTATCGTAATCGCCGACCGCCACGCCCATGCCCCAGCCGCGATGATTCAGGCCGGAGTTCTCGCTGACGTCCGTGAAGGTTCCGTCGCCGTTATTGCGGTAAAGGTGCGAGAGCGGGCACTCGCCTTTCCGCGACAGTTCGAAATCGCAGCCATTGACGAGAAACAAGTCGGGATAGCCGTCATTGTTATAGTCAATCCAAGCCGCCCCGCCGCCGCCCTTTGCTTCAATGATGTACCGCTTCTCGAGGCCGCCGCTGGTCAAGGTGAAGTGGATGCCGGCGCGCTCAGTAACTCGAATGAATTGGTCGAGCGATGGGGAACCCGAATGCCGCGCAGCGCGATTCCGGGCGTCCTTCACTTCCGCTGGATTGGCGATTGCAAGCGCACTCGGAATTGTAAGCGGTCCAAAGGCTGCGGCGCCTGAAGCCGCTTTGATAAAATCCCGCCGCGTGAGTCGGGTTTTCTTTGGCATGTCTGAGATTGAGCGACGTCTCATGCTTAAGGTTGTTGTCCCGCGATGCCCGATTCATGGCGAGCCTCGATCTGATGGAGTCGCGCGACGATCGCAAGCTCGCGTTGTTCGTCCGAATGTCGACCCAATTCTGCGTAGGCTCGGGCAAGGCCGTAATGCGCCTCAACGTCTCCTGGGCGCAAGTCAGCTGCGCGTTTCAGTTCCGCGACGGCGAGTTCCGGCTTTCGCTCGGCAAGCAGGACACGGCCCAGCTCGTAATGCCCTTCGAAACCTGCGGGGTTGATCCGGTCGGCTTCTTCGAGCAGCGTTGCCGCTTTCGCGAGGTCGCCTTGCTCGCGCTCGATCTTTCCCGCGCGCCAATAGGCGCTGTAAAAACCCGGATTGCAGGCGATTTCTTTTTGGAACTCCTCGAGCGCTGCGCGAAGGTCGCCTTCGCTTTGATAGGCAAAACCCAAATCGTAGTGCGCTTGCGGCATTTCGGGCGCGAGGGCGATGACCCGCTTGAATTCCGCGATGGCAGGAAGGGTTTCATTCATATTGTGCTCCGTCCGGCCGAGCAATAGTCGTACTTCGGCATTGCGGGGATCGAAGCGGAGATACTTCTCGAGATTTGCAGCCGCGCGCGCGTTATCATTCTCGCTCAAATGGACAAGAGCAAGGTCCAGATAATTCTGCGGCACGGAAGGGTCGAGCCGGATGGCGCGGCGGAACGCCGTGCGCGCTTCGGCATTCATGCGTCTCTTGAAAAGCGCAACGCCGTAAAGCTCCTCAAAGAGCGCTGAAGTCGGGTAGGCTTCAACCGCGGCGTGCGCGCTTTCAAGCGCCCGCCCGATTTGCCCGGCGGAGAGTTCCGCGCGGATTCGCGCTGCATAAGCCCGGGGCGTTTCCTGCGCCCGCGCCCCGCACGCAACCAACGCCGCAAGCGAAACCACCAGGGAAATGACGGCGGCACTGAACTGATTTCGCCGCATAAACCATACTAATCACCAGGAGCGTGGCCGGTCAAGATTCCCGCCGGAGCAGGCTTGCGCTTATGAACCGTCCCTGTATCCGTCTTTGACATCATTGCAACCGGCAGACTAGAATCAGCCGAGTGGGTAAGCGGAAGAAAATTTCGCTGGCAGTGGTCACCCTCGGAATCGTTGCCGTGGCGGTTTATATTGGGGTCTTTCACCGGCGACGCCGGACCCGCCCGGTCACCAATCAGGTCGTAGTCCTCGGGTTCGATGGCGTGGATGCGAATCTGGCTGCTCAGTGGATCAAAGAAGGCAAGCTTCCAAATCTTGCGCGGCTCGCCGCGACGGGAACCTTTAAGCCGCTTCTTCCGACTAACCCGCCGGAGTCGCCCACTTCCTGGGCGTCGTTCGCGACAGGGCTCAATCCCGGCGGAACGGGCATTTTCGATTTCCTGAATCGCAACGTAAAGACCTATATGCCCGTCCTTTCGCTCGTCAAGCGAATCAAGCCGAAGTTCCTTTTCGGCCTGATTCCCATTCGGCCTCCGAAGATTATCAATGAGCGCCACGGCCCGCCGTTTTACCAGGTCGCTGCGGACGCCGGTTACAAGACCCTGGTGTTGCGAATGCCGCTTGAATTTCCCCCGCACCAAATTCCCGGTGGCGAGCTTTGGGCCGGGTTGAGCGTGCCGGACGTCCTCGGCACCTGGGGAACGTTCTATTATTTCGGCACGGACCTCACGCCCTGGGACGTCGGAGATACGGAGTTCGGCGGGAAACTCGTGCGCCTGGTCCTCAAAGGCGACACCGCCGTCGCCCAGGTCGAAGGGCCGGTGAATCCTGCCGTCAAAGTCTTCAAGCGTGTCACCCTCCCGATCCGCTTTACCGTCGCGCCGTCCGGCAATGCGGTCACCATCCAATTCGGCGAGAACAAGGGAACGATTGCGGCCGGCCATTGGAGCCGTTGGTTCCGCGCGCGGTTCCCCATTACCCCGTTCATTTCTGTCAGCGGAATTTGCCGGTTCTACGTCCTTGAAACCTCGCCGGATCTCCGCGTCTATATGTCCCCGATTAATATTGATCCGGCCTCGCCGATTCTGCCTATTTCTTATCCCGCCAATTTCACCTCGCGACTTGTAAAGCGATTCGGCCTTTTCAAGACGCTCGGCTGGCCGGACGCAACCTGGGCGCTCAATGAGAACCGGATCAGCGACAACGTGTTTCTCGAGGACGCCTTCCGCACGCAGAAGCACTTCGCTCGAATCACGCTTTACGAGCTGAAGCATCACCAGCCGTCGCTCATGGTTTCCGTTTTCTATTTCACCGATGAAATTTCGCATATGTTCTACCGGCTCATGGACCCTGAAAGCCCTTCTTTTAACCCCGAAGAGGCCAAAGCCGAAGGCAATCCGATTCTGAAAGCCTATGAAGTGATGGACCGGACCGTCGGCGAAATCATGAAAGCGATGAAGCCCGGCGCGACGCTCATCATCGTTTCCGACCATGGATTTCATCCCTGGCGATGGGGATTCAATACGAATACGTGGCTGGTCGAAAATGGCTACATGACGCTCAAGAATCCGAACGCCAGCACGAAGGTTTACAATCTCGCGCAATTGTTCGGCCAGGGCAGCTTTTTCCCCAACGTTGATTGGAAGCATACCGAAGCCTACGCGCTCGGGCTCGGCCAGATTTATTTGAATCTCAAGGGCCGCGAGAAAGACGGCATCGTCAATCCAGGGCCGCAGGCGCGGCAACTGCTCGAGCAAATCCGCCAGAAGCTTCTCGCCTACCGCGACCCCGATACGCACCAGCCGGTGCTCGAAGCCGTGGAGCTGGGTTCACAAATCTTTCACGGCCCTTATGTCAAGCAAGAGCCGGACCTCCAGCTTAATTTTGAGCCAGGTTATCGCACCTCGTGGCAAACCTCGCTCGGGGCGATTCCGCGCGGCGTCGTTGTGGCCAACCTTCGCGATTGGAGCGGCGACCATTGCGCGTCCGATCCAAAAGACACGCGGGGCATTTTCTTTTCGAATCGCCGCATGACCGGCGCCAACCCGCGAATCTGGGACGTCGCTCCCACCGTTCTTCACCTTCTCGGAGTCAAAAATCCGCCACCTATGGATGGGCGAGTGCTTTATTTCGACCCTCCCGGCCAATAAGTGGCCAGGCAATTCCGGACGAAGTCCGTTGAGCCAAACCTTCATTGCCCGCTTTGAATCGCCATCGCGACGGTGTCGAACTGCCCAGGCTGACCCTGCCTTAGGCTCGAGGAGGGAAGCATGAATTTTTTACTTGACAAAGCATTCCATTTTCTATATACAACTTGGCGTAGTCACAAGTAGTTGTGCCCTAAACGACTTTTACTATCTGCGGTTTTTCAATAGGTTACGAGCGCGTGAACGGTTCGATTATTTGGCAGGAATCGTGCTTGCGTATTTTGGGGATTCGTAAGGTAGCATCAGGTTCTGGTTCATCCGAAGTTTCCGAGTGAAGCAAGCCAATGGCAGTGAAAACCTGGGTGAGTAGGTTGTCAGTAAAAACTCCTTCACGATATGGGTCTAATCCACTGCAAAGGGGAAAAGTCATGTGTAAAAGGATTGTGAAGTTTGTGGTGTCCTTGGTGTGTTTTTCGCTGATCGGCGCGGGAATGGTTCTCGCCCAAGTCGGCAGCGGGCAGATTACTGGCACAGTGACTGACCCGACGGGCGCTGTGATTCCTGGCGCGATGATAAGTGTAACGGCCGAAGCGACGGGCGTAAAACTCTCCACGACGACGAATTCGTCAGGTTTCTATTTGGTCGGAGGCCTTGGTGTGGGCTACTACACCATTGAGGCGCGTGCCAAAGGATTCCAGGCGTATATTGACCGGCATGTCCAGTTGACGGTCGGCCAGAGCCTGGGCGTCAATGTCATGCTGAAGGTTGGCAACGCCCAGACACAATCGGTTACCGTCGAAGGCGTGGCGCCCATTGTTAATACGACCCAGGGACGCCTTTCACACCTTGTGACCTCCTCGCAAATTGAACAGATCCCCTTAAACGGCCGCGATATCTACCAGTTGATGCAGTTGGTTCCAGGCGCGGTGGCGTCCATGTCGGTGGATTTTGAAGCCACCGAAGGCGCGAACGTCAACGGCACGCGCGGGAACTTCAACGGCTTTCTCATGAACGGCGGCGTAGATAAAGGCCTGAGCGGCGGCGCAAACGCGCATCCGGCCCCTGACTTCGTCAACGAATATCGCATTCAGACGGATAACTTTTCCGCGCAATATAGCGGCAGCGCCGGATCGGAGACCGATGTAAGCACCAAGTCGGGAACCAATCAATGGCATGGTGACGCGTACGAATTTTTCCGCAACACGGCGCTCAATGCCGGGGACTTTTTCTCGAACGCCGCTGCATTGCCGAAGCCGGAATGGAGGCAGAACCAGTTTGGCGGCACCATCGGCGGACCGATTAAGAAAGACAAGCTTTTTGTCTTCGGCGGCATCGAAGGGTCGCAATTTCGCACTGCCTCGCCTTTTACCTTTCTAACTGAGACGCCCTTCTTTCATTCGACCGTAGAAAGTCTCTTTCCGAATTCCGCTGCTGCGCTCCTCTACAAGAACTTTCCGGGACCGACGCCCACTACCGGCCTTCAAACTGCGAGCGATGTGATTAACACAAGTCCCGATTTCGGCGGGACCGGCAACACTTTCTACACCGATCCGTGCGCGCTTTACTCACTCGGCATGGGCCAGCCCTCATATCCAGGCGGGCCGAATTGGGGCAATCCTCAGCAGGTCGCCAATAACATGGCCCAACTGATCGGCGTAAGCACCGCGGATAATGCCGCTGCGACAACCGATATCAATGCGAATTGCCCGGGAATGTTCACCGCGCCCGCGGTACAGGGTGGCGCGCTCGGCAATGCGCCGATCGTCGGCAGCGCCACGGCGGGCGGTTTGAGCTATGTCTCAGGGATCTTCTACACCGGCTATCAGTACACCTTCAGGATGGATTATGCCCAGAGCAACAAGAGCCGGATGTTCGGCGCCTACTATTGGTATTACGAGCACAACATCAATGGCTCGCCCTCCACGGGAATCCGCGGATTCACCTCGCCGTCCACGGACTCATTCCCTGATGCGCAATTTGGGTGGACGTACACGGTTTCGCCAACGATGGTCAACGACCTTCTCCTTAGCTGGACTCGAAACCAATCGGGCATTCAGCCGACCGCATCGCAATTCGGCGTGCCCGACATCGGCTTTGACACGGGCGAAGTCCAGTTCGGCGCTTACAACGGCTACCCGCAGTACTTCAACGAAGACCGATTCCGGATTCAGGATATGGTCACCTGGGTCAAGGGCAACCACACCATTAAGACTGGTTTTTCCGGGACCGCTAACTACGAGAATAGCGAATTCAACGTCGGCCGCCCGAGTTTCTACTTCTTTGACCCGCTCTATTTCGCGACTGACACGCCGTACTGGGAGGCGGGTGGAGTCAATCCCCAATTCACTGCACTCGGCGGGACCGGCTCTTCCAGCCTCGACGACAACATCCGTGCCTGGAGGAATAAGGAATACGGCGCCTTCATTCAAGACGATTGGAAGGTAAAGAAGAATTTGACCCTCAACCTTGGTTTGCGGTGGGATTATTTCTCTCCTCATACCGAGAAATATAACAAGGCCACGGCGTTCGTTTTGGGGCCAGGCACGAGCCCAGCCTCGAGGCTCGCGAGCGTGAACTGCCAGGCTTTTATCGGAACGAGCTGCATCGCGCCGGCGGGAGACACCAATTCCCCTACGGGCGGATTTACGAGGGTCCACTCGCTCTGGCCTGGGCGCTGGAACGACTTTGGCCCACGAGTCGGCTTTGCTTGGGATCCCTGGGGAACCGGCAAGAATTCGCTCCGAGGCGGCGCCGGAATCGAATATGAGGGCTCGTTCTATAACGCGCTTTCGAACTCGCGCTGGAATATGCCCTTCTACTCATTCAATATTGCCTGCCCGCTCTGCGGGTACGCCGCTCTGCCCACTTACGGCCCGACGACCGCAAGCGGCACGCCGGATACCGGCGTTGCTCCGAGCTATACCGGCTCGCCCACTCAGCCGGGCGCAATCGGCAATGGCCCGGGCGGCCTCGGTTTCCAGGGCAATCTCATGGGTTGGTATCCTGGAAATCCCAACCTCGCTTACCTCACCGGCATACCGAGCCCTGATTACAAACTGCCTTACTACGAAGACTTCTTCCTGGGTGTCCAGCATGAGCTGAGCCCCTCGACGGTCCTCGAGGTGGACGGCGTGAGCACTTTGGGCCATCACTTATTCTGGGCGGAAGACCCGAACCGAGTGATTAACGGCTTGTCGCGCAATCCCAGCACCGTTATGAATCCGTGCACCGGCACGGCTGTCGCTGCGCCGACCGCCCTGATTAACCCATGCTTTGGAACGATGCGCACCTGGGAGACGAGCGCGAACTCTAGTTACTTCGCGCTGCAAGTCTCGTTAAGGCGGGATTTTGCGCGCGGCCTGGCATACACATCGAACTACACGTGGAGCCATTCGCTCGACATCCGCTCAACGTGGCACGCGCTAACGGGCGGCGGTTCGGCCACCGATTCCAACCCGTTCGGCGAGGCTGGCTACTCGATGGACCCGAACGCCATTTACCTTGAGAGAGGCAACTCGCTGTTCGATGCGACTCAGCGCTGGGTTTCGACCGTCATGTGGGACCTTCCGTGGATGAAGAACCAGAGCACCCTGGCCGGGAAGGTCCTCGGCGGCTGGGAGGCAAGCGGGGATATCAGCCTCCAGTCCGGCTTCCCGTTCACGGTGGGCGCCAAGAAAGATTACAGCCTTGACGGACTACCGGGCCAGCGTCCGAACACGCCGAGCTTTGGCAATCGTTATCCCTGGACGGCCAAGGATTGGGAGTTCGGAGCGAACGGCGCGAATCCCATGTACAACATGGCCAGCGCTTTCCCAGCACCCACGCCGGGAACGGTCGGCAACTTGGGCCGTAACACGTTCCGCGGACCTGGAATCGCCGATACCGACCTGGGCCTGTTCAAGAGGATCCCGCTCGGCTCGAACGAATCGCGTTACTTGCAGTTCCGAGCAGAGTTCTTTAACCTCTTTAACCACACGATCCTGAATCCACCGCAGGCTGACCTATCGTCAGGACTGTTCGGCCAGTCAACCAGCACGAACATTCCTTCGCGTGAGGTTCAGTTCGCGTTGAAACTCTTCTTCTAAACAACTGCCATTGCAAAAGTCGAAAGGGGGAACGGTTCGCCGTTCCCCCTTTCGTTTTTGACATGTCCGGTGC
>JAKASG010000063.1 GCA_021828285.1 Acidobacteriota bacterium
GAAATCTGACGGAGACCGGGCAAGGGAAACATCGCTGCTGCCTGGCCTCACTTCGCCGGTCCGGCGCCCGGGGGTCCATTGCCGAGACTCGCCTCCGGCGCGTCAAACCGCTGTCCATGCCCCGGAATCACCTGTCCTGCGCCGGCAAGCAGCTTCGCGCGCTCCTGAAGGTAAAGGTCCCGCTGGTGCGGAATCATGGTGAGCACCCGGTCTTCGTTGTCGCTCGCAAGCAGCGCGTCACCGGCGATGATGGCCCGCGGTCCTGCGCCGTTCGCGATGGCGACCGAAACGTGTCCCGGAACGTGTCCCGACGTCAGAATGGCGTCAAGGCCTTCGGGCAGCGGATGCTGCTCGAGCCATCGAAACTGCGATGCGTCTCCCAGGCGGTTCGGATTCCACCAGCGCAGCGCGAACTTCCGCAATTTGTGCATATGCGTGTGCGCTTTGGCGTAGTTCCACGTCTCTGGATAATATCGAAGCGCCAGTTTTTCCCAGTCTTTTTCATCCTTCAGGTCGGAATAAAGCGAGCGGCACCACTCGTAGGATTGCTGCGAGGCGTAAATCGCCGCCTTGGGAAACAGGCAGTTGTTGAGGACGTGGTCCACGTGAAAGTGCGTGTTGATGACGGCGGAAACGTCTTCAGGAGCCGTTCCGTGCCTGGTGAGAGCTTGGGCAAGCTGAGCCGCCTCGTGCGGCATGCCGGTATCCACAATAATTCGCTGCCCGTTGTTCGCGAGCAGGACGGACGAGGCTCCGCGCCAGCTTCCGGCAAGCAGAGTTTCAATTGTCCAGAGGGATTGAGCCATAATTTTGGGCAAGTTCGGCCTTTGGTTATTATACCAGCCGGCGCTACGGAAGACCAACCGGACGGGCGGCGGAGGCCTGCGCAACGTCGACGTTCGCGGCCGGCTCGGCAAGGCCGTAGTACATCGGCCAATCACTAATGGTTCAAGGCATGGCCGTTGCCGCCGGCTCGTTTGCGCGCCGTTTCGACCGCGTCGAGCCGGGCGAGCAGCTCCTGAATCAACTCGACAACCTGGCGCAGACGTGTCGGCTCATCCCGCAGCAAAAGCAATTGCTGTTTGAACGCGAGTTCGAGCGGTAAAGCGCCCGCGATGCGAAAGGAAAGGTGGCGATACGGCCGAGGAAGATGAATCGGCATTTCTTCCGCGTGATGGAGCCGCTGCTGTGCCCTCCGGAACAGTTCAATCGCCTCCGCCGCTTCTTTTTCACCGGGCGTGTCCCGGCCCGCGTCATCCTCGAAAAACGTGACGCCGGCACGCAAAAACGCCCGCGTTTCTTCCGTATAAAGAATTTCAAACCGCTGCACGCCGACGGTCAGAATATCCATTTGGCCGCCGTCATACTTGCGCGTCACGTTCACGATCCTCGCGGAGCAGCCGACCGGCTCGATCTCGCTGTCTTTGCCCAAAACGATGCCGAATTGCTTCTTCAAAGGCTCGGCAGCCTGCGCCGCAAGGCACTCGCCGATCATTTCCTTGTAGCGCTCTTCGAAGATGTGCAGCGGCAAAGGTTCTTCCGGCAACAGCACCAGTTCGAGCGGGAAAATAGGAAAGAGCAATTCTTCCATCGGCAAAGGCCCGGAACATGGCGCGAACGGCAAAGCGGCGCTTTCAGAAGCGCTGAACCGCGCCGCCCGCGACCCATGAAAGCCGCGATTCTACCACAAAGCCGAGGACCGCACGCTTTCCAAACATAGCGCGCCGGCGCGCGCCATTTGCGATGCATGCCTTGCTCACCTATACTGAGGGGCGGCTGAGGAGCGGCTTACGCGACCCACATGACGGATCTTCTTTTTCGAGAGTACGAGAAGCTGGTCGAAATCCGTGTTCTCGGCCGGAAGTTCAGCGTGCCGGAGAAGAATACCTGCCTGCGCGCGTTCCAATATATCAGTCCTCAGACGATTCCTTACGGGCGTTTCTGCTGGAACCAGGAATGCCAGTTGTGCCGCGTAGGTTATCAGATGGCGAATGAAGCGAACGGCGCTCCGCGCTCCGTTCTGGCCTGCAAGGTTCTGGTTGCACAGGGGATGGAAATCGTTGAACTTTCCGATGAGCTGAATTGGTCGCTTCGCGAAATTCTCAAGCCTTCATCGCCCCGCCCGCCGCTCGATTGACCGGCATATATCTCCCGGCTATCGGCGACCGCTCGAAGAGGGCGGTGCGTTCAAAAGCTGGCTCAGATCGCTGAGCGAAGCCGTGGCGTCCAATTTGAGCTTCGAGCCATCGGTTTGAATCTGCATGCTGCGCACCACTCCGAGCGCGGCGGGCGGCGCGGCGCCGGCAGGCATGCGCGCCGTGCGCAGCAGGCTCAGCAGTTGATCGAGTCCCTGCGCGGCTTGCGCGCTTTCGCAAATGACCGTCAGGTGTGCGGCCACGCCGCTCTGCCAATCCACATGGTAGAGCACCGCTTTGATAGGCTCGAAGAGCGCGTTCGCGTCCACGGTGAGCTTGCGTCCCGCGGTGAGCCACGGAATCGCTTCATTCGCGGCTGCACGCCCCGTAGCGATGCCCCATTGTGCCGCGCTGCCTTCCAGTCCGTTTTCCCAGTCGCTGAACTGCTGGTTCGAGCTGAGAGGCGGCTTGCTTCCAGCGTGAACATCGAGAAGCGCCTTGATATCGTCGAAACGTCCGAAAGCCGCTTCGTTCGAGCTGAGAAACGCGAAGAGAATGTCGTCTCGCGCGGCGCCGGAGCCGAACCCATAGAGGTTGTAGCCGAGGTAGTGCTGGACCGGCAGGCGATTGCTGGCGAAGTAATTATCTACGGTGTCCGGATCGAATTCGCCCTCGGCGATCCCGAAAAACCGCGCCGTATCCGTCACCGAACCGCGCCAGCCGAGAACGACTTCGTCAATATCCTTCTGCGGATTGATGCCCACAGGAACAAGAAATTCTTCGAGACTCTTCAATTGCGGACTCAAGAGCCTGTCCTCGATGAGGGGGAATTGCGGGTTGTCCCGCAACTCTCTCAAATTCGTGTAAGCGAATTGCTGCGTATCCGCGGGAAAAATCGCGAGAGCGTCTTCGGCCGCCTGGGCTCGCGCCTGGGCCGGCCATAGAGTCGACGTGAGAATCGCCGCAGCCAACGCTCCCGTGATTTTCAAGCCTTGCCAATGTCGAATCCGCATAATGAACACCTCGGTGCTGGGTTGTCGCGGCTCGCCTCCGCTCAGGGCAACTGATGAACCTGATCGGCTTCAATGACCGTCCCCGGCGCAAGTCCAAGCGCGCCTCCTGTGCTGACCGTGGCCGTCGTAACGGTCGGCTCGAAGAAAACTTCGCCCTTGACGACCAACGTTCCGCTCGTTGTAAGCCCGGAAAGGCTATTGCCATTGACGCCGGGAAAAGCGGTGACCAGATTCGGCGTATTGAAAGTCACCGCCGTCAGATTGCCGCTGCCATAAAGCGTCGAGCAAGGCGCAAGCGAAAAGGACGCAACGGTTCCTTGGTCGTTCGGGACGGGACTGGTTGAAAAGCTCCCCACCACGGATTGCAAGCTCAGCCAGACTGACGACGCTGCGACCGAAGGCGGCGATCCCGCCTGCGCCGTTCCATGAACCGCCACTTCCTCACCCACGCCAAGCGTTGCCGGCGTGAATTGCAGATTCCCCTGGTTCACGAGCGGATCGGAGACCGAAAAGGCCGTGCCGCTGTTCAGGCTGACCGTCACATTCTGCTCGACCGGAATCACAGTTGAAAGATCCGGGGCTTCCGAGCGCACGAGAAGCGTAAAGGCCGTCGTATTTCCGGATGTATTGCGTGTTACCGAAGTTACGAGGCCGGTGAAAGCCGCGATGTTCTGCGCGGCATTCTCTTGCGCTTCAATGGCAACATTGCTCGCCACGACATTGTTGTTCAAATCCACGGAAGCGTCCACCTCGACAAAAGTTGAACCGGGCACGAGACCGGCAAGGCCGCTCGACACCGACGGGAAGGCCGTGGATGGAACGAATTGAGTGGGAGGGTTCGCGGAGACGTTGATTTTCGCCGTGACGCCGGTGGGCAGGAGAAGCGTGAAGCTGCCGGCAAATGATGGGTTCGAGCTGGTCGTCGAAACCGATTGCACAATGCCTTTGAGATCCTGAAGCTCGCCAAAACTCGATGCCGTCGAAGATGCCACCGCAGCAGTAAGCACAGGCGAAACGCTTCCGGTCACGTTTCCGCTCGAATCGGTTTGAATGGACTGGAGCAAGTTCAATTCCATTTGAACCGAAGACGCGGCATTCTGAGTCACGGTCAGCGCGGGATTGATCGGAATGCTCAGGCTGAGCGAAGGCAGACTCGCCTGGACGGTCGTCGGTTTCGGCGGGCTTTGCGTGGTATCGAGCGTCGTGATTTGCGGATTGGAAAGCGTCAAATCAAGCCTCGAGTAGCTTCCCGTGGGAACGTCCAGCAGGCTCAAAGCTGTTTCGAAATCCATTAGCGAAGCGAAATTCAACGTGACCGGATTGCTTGAGGAAACCACCACCACAGGCGTGCCGCCGCTCGACGGCGTGAGCGTTGCGCCGGTGACGGTCACGGTGAATCCGGTGACATCGCAGAGCGGCGCGTCACCGGCCAGAATGGAAAGCGACCCCGACGACAAGCCGCCCAGCTTGAAAGACGACGACGGCCCGCCGTTGCATCCCCATGCAAACAGGACCGCAGCCATCGAAATCGCTCCGAGCAGAACCAGGTGTTTACGCATCCCGCCTCCCTCGTTGGCTCCCCGATTTAGATTCCTGCGGCCGCCGAGAGGAAGCCTCGCCTTCGCCGCCGCTTTGCTCTTTGAATTCGCGCCTCACGGGCTGACCCCGCATTGATATCTAGGCTATCACAATTGACGCGGGCGGACTCCGGAAATCCGTGGGGTCCTGCCCGCAGCGTTCGCAACAAACGCTTGCTGCCGGCGCACTTGCCGCCTTCGCTTGACTCACTGCGCAGACTCTGGCAATCTAATCGCTTAAGAAGCCTCTGTCCTTTTACGAAAAGCTCCCGGCCTGCCCGCAGCGGAGCAAGATGCGGGCGGTGGAGGTCTTTTCAAGAACTTTCAATCACCCGCTTCACGGAGGAAAATCATGGCACGAGTTGCACGCGAAGTCGTCCAGAAAGCCGGCGTGGATCTGGACAAACTGCTCGATATGCTCATCCGCAACGCGTCGGCGGAATTGACGACCTACTATTACTACACCATCTTGCGCGTGAATCTGATCGGTCTCGAAGGCGAAGGGCTGAAGGAAATCACCGAAGACGCGCGCATCGAAGACCGTAACCATTTTGAGGCGCTGGTACCGCGCATCTATGAACTGGGCGGCAAGCTGCCGGACAGCATGAACCAATTTCACGATATATCCGCCTGCCCGCCTGCTAACTTGCCGAAAGATCCGGCGAACATCAGGGCGATGCTCGAAGTGCTCGTCAGGGCGGAGCGGTGCGCCATCGGCGGTTACAACGCAGTATGCAATATGACTTTCGGCAAAGACCACCGCACTTATGACCTGGCGCTCGCCATCCTTCACGAAGAAATCGAGCACGAAGCCTGGTTCTCGGAATTCATCGGCGAAGGGCCTTCCGGCCACTTCCGGCGGCAAGGAACGGGATTCGAACGGAACTCTCCCTATCTTCGGAAGTTCCTGCACGACTAACTGAAAGCATCGCGGTCGCCGGATGCGGCGAGGCTGCTGCCCCAAATCTTCGGCGGCAAGCGCCGCAGGCGGACCTGACGAGGAATAGGAGTATCGCATGGCATTGAAGGCTGGGGATACCGCGCCGGATTTCACGCTCAAATCGGCGACAGGCGAGACTCAGGGCGAATTCAAGCTCTCGAGCTACCGAGGCAGGAACGTCGTCCTTCTGTTCTACGCCCTCGACTTCACACCCGTTTGAAAGGACGAGCTGTCGGCCGCGGAAGCTTTCCTCGCGAAATTCGACAGCGCAAACGCCCAGGTCCTGGGCATCAATACCGACACGGTTTTTTCGCACATCGCTTTTCAGAAATCGCTCGGCGGGTTGAAGCTGCCGCTCGCCACGGACCGATGGCCTTACGCCGAGGTTGCCAAAGCCTACGGCGTATTTCCGCCGAGCCGGCATGAAATACCCTTTGTCAACGATCGCGCCGCATTCATCGTGGACAAGACAGGCAAAATCGCCTGGGCGAAGGTCTATGAGCTGAGGCAACTCCCGGACATCGGCGAAATTCTCGCGGCGGTTCCGAAGTAAACGGGGTCGCCCGGTGCGAAACCATTGGGGGATCGCAGTGCGCTCTGGACTCGCAGGCAAGCATCAGGGAACGGCCGTGCGTCTCATGGTAAGATGGGCCCGATGGGCAGGTTCCGAATGAAGCGGGCTTTTGTCCTGATAATTCCGCTCAGCCTGGCGATCTTTGGCTGTGGCGGCGGTTCGAGCAGTGCACCTCCGCCGCCGAGTCAGAAAATTATCGCCGGCGAATTCGTCTTTACCGCGAACAGCGGTTCAAGCAACATTTCAGCTTTTCAGCCTGCCGAGCCCATCACCGGATCGAATTATCTTGTGCCTGTTTCCGGATCGCCGTTTTCCGTGGCTTCGGCGCCGACGGCTCTCGCGGGCGGAGTCGGCCCGTCATTCCTCGGCGGGATCTTTGACCTCGTCGTCGCCAGCGCTTCGCAAAAGACCATCTATCTGTTCAATGTCGATTCGACCACGGGCGCGCTCTCCGGCCCTGTTTCGAACGTGACCACTTCCTATACGCCGGCGGCGGTGACGGTCTGGCAGAGTTACTTCTATGTTGCAAACAAGGAAGGAAACGTCTCCGCGTATCAAGTGGCGTCGAACGGCACGGTCACGCAAGTTCCCGGCTCGCCGTTTGCGGCGGGGGCGGGGCCGGTGGCGCTCGCCACGGGCGTTCTCACGCTATACGTTGCGAACTCGCAGTCGAATAACATTTCGACCTTCGCCATCAACCCGTCCACAGGCGCGCTGACGCCGGTCACGGGTTCGCCCTATCCCGCAGGGACCACGCCAAGCTCCATCACGGCGATCAACCCCTTGCCGCTGTCATCCAGCAGTTCTATCGCCTATTTTGCCGTCACCAATCAGGGATCGAACAGCGTATCGGTTTATAGCGCGGCATCAAACGGCAGCTTGACCAAAGTCCAGGGCTCGCCTTTCGCGACCGGCTCGGCGCCGTCCTCTGGCGCCCCGGTTCTGGGCGTCGGATCAATTTTCTTTTATGTGGCGAATTCGGGCTCGAACAACGTTTCCGGCTACGATTTCGATGCGGCCTCGGGCGTGCTCACGCCGCTCCCGGGCTCGCCTTTTGCGGCCGGCACAAATCCTGTTTCGCTCACGAGCGCGGAACTTCTCGGCCCGCTTTACGTTGCGAATAGCGGATCGAACAATCTCTCCGTCTTTACGGTGAGTCCGGCGTCGGGCGCGCTCTCGCCCGTTGCGACTTCGCCGCTATCAATCGGAAATTCGCCCCAGCAGGTTTTCCTCTTTCAAACGACGCCCTGACCTGCCCTGGTGTCGCGCGAGCCTGCCGCACCCCTGCCGTCGTCGGGCGGCGAAAAGCGCGGTTCACGATATATATTCAACGTAATTCTCGAGCGTGAGGCGGATGCCCACGGGTTCTTTTTCAAGAATTCGGGCGATCAGGGCAATCGTGCGGCGGACGGCTTCCGGCTTGTCGTGGACGCGCGGATCGCGCTGCAGGATGGTATTCAAGTCAAACGTTCGCGCGGCATTGTAGAGCACGCGAAACAACTCGAATTCTTCACGCAGCGATTCCGGCGCGTCGGTGGATTCTCCGAACTGCTTGTAAAGCGGGCGCTCGGCGGTCGCGGACTTTTCAATCCGGTCAATAAAGCTGCGCTCGGCTGCGTCGTCCACGGCTCGATAAGCGTTATATGCGGTCTCGCGTTTTTTGTCGGGCGTCTCGCCGATCAGCAGCCGCTCCATAAAAGGCTCGAGCACGGCGTGGCTCAGGACGACCGGATCATCCAGGTCGCGCTTGAGCAGCATGACCACGGCGAGCCTCACGGGCTCGAGGGGATTGCGATAGACGCGCTCCGCCGGCAGCACCTTGGCCATATCCAGCATGGCGCGGGCGTTTTCAAAAGCCACCAGGCGCCCGCAAATTTCGCGGACCTTGCGCACGCTCATCCCCTTCAGCATTTCGCATCCCGCTTCCGCGCGCGCCGCCGCAAGGCCTTCGAGCATTTCATCGAGCGTCGCGGAGCGTTCGGCGAGAAATTGTTCCGAGATATCGGGAACGTTTTCCTGCTTTGAAGCGAGCAGCTCGCAGGTCGCGGCGGGAAAGTTTTCCGCGAGGTTCGTTCGCAAATAAAAAACTTTTTCCGACGTGTAAGCGTAGGCTTCAATCGGCCGGGCGAGGTCGAGTTCGCCGAGCGTCAGTTGCAATTCGCGGTTGTCGAGCGTCTGGGCGCGAAGCCGCGCGGCTTGGTCCAGCGCGTGCCTTTCGATCCAGCGATAAACCTGGTAGCCTCGCGCTTTCGAGGCGTCCGAACCCTCCGCTTCGTATACCAGCACGCGCCGCCCGTCGCGCGTCGAATAAGCGTATCGGATGTAAACCCAATCGTCCGAATGGAATCGCGTCTTCGGATATGCCATCAAGCCGTAGGAACTTGTCGACTTCCCCGTCCCTGTCGGCGCGATGTAAAGCACCCCTTTCCCGTCCTTCTCGACGCACGCGCCGTGGATGGAATGAATGCCGTATTCGGACGCCAGGATGCGGCCCACGGCGCCGAGCACCCAGCTCTTCAACTGGCCGTAATAGGAGGTGTTGAAAAACAGGATGGTATTGCTTTCCCGGCTATAGTACGCGGCTTCCGCCTCGTCTTTGACGCCCAGGAGCGCGTAAACCCTCACGCGCGGCGCGCCGGGCGCATCGCCCGTCAAGCGCTTCCATTCTTCGACGCTGTGCCAATTGTCCACCCAGAAATCGTACAGGTGGGGGCTATCCGTCGTGGCGCGCACGCGAATGCCATGAATCACCACGTCATGAACGAAAATGCCCTTTTGGCCGGCGGCTCGCTCCAAATGGTGGTGCGCGCTCGCAAGCAGCTTGTCGTGCAGGCCGGGCGTCGCGTCCACGGTCTTATTGTGCTGCGCCGTTCGGCTCTTGGTGCGGGTAATGGTGTTCGAAACGCCGAGAGGCGTTCCCAACCATTCGGCGAGGTCGGCTCCGGGCGATGGAGGAAAGCCATAAAGCTCCCCGCCCCCTGAGCGAGCTTTCAATGGCGATGACACAGCCCTTGAGATTATGGGCATCCCGTCTCAAAGTCAACGCTCTGTCCCTACGCTCTGTCCCGCTTCGGCCGGCGCAGACGAGAACAAGGGCCGTAGCGGATGCGATACGCCAATTCGTCGCGCCTTCCGATGCGCGATATTGTGAGGGCGGCGGCGATATGATAAGATGCTTATTCCGAATTTGCCTTCCCGAGAGCTCTTGGGGAACAATAAATGGCTCAGATGACTGCTACCGCAACGGATGAGAAACCCGCGCCTCGCGCTCAAAGGCTGACGGTCGCACACAGTCCCGATTCGGACGACGCCTTCATGTTCTATGCGCTTGCGACGCGCAAAATCACGACCGCTGGCCTTGCCTTCGAGCACACTCTCGAAGACATTGAAACCCTGAACCGAAAAGCGCTCGAAGGCGTTTACGACATCACCGCGGTTTCCTTCCACGCCTACGCGCATCTCGGTGCGGGCTACGTGCTACTGCCCTCCGGCGCGAGCTTCGGCGACGGCTACGGTCCCGTCGTGGTTACGAAGCGCTCGCTCGGGCCGAAAGGCATCAAAGACCGGCGAGTTGCCGTGCCCGGCAAGCTGACCACCGCTTATCTCATGCTGCGGCTTTACGAGCCGGACTTCGAAGCGGTGGAAACGCCTTTCGACAAAATTTTTGAAGCCGTTTCCGACGGCGCCGTGGATGCAGGCGTGGTCATCCACGAGGGCCAATTGACGTATGGCCAGGCGCGCTTGCGCAAGCTGGTGGATCTTGGCGAATGGTGGCACGAACACACCGGTCTGCCTTTGCCGCTCGGCGGAAACGTCATCCGGCGCAGCCTCGGCGCGCAGGTGATCGGTGAGGTTAGCCGCCTGCTGCGCTCGAGCATCGAATACGCGCTCGAGCATCGGGAAGAAGCTTTGTCGTACGCCTTGCAATTTGCCCGCGGACTCGATCCGGTCGCGGCCGACGAGTTTATCGCCCGCTACGTGAACGATTGGACGCTCGATTACGGCGAGCGGGGCCGCGAAGCGGTCCAAACCCTCCTCACTCGGGGTTTTGAAGCCCGCATCATTCCCGCGCAGGTGAAGGCGGAGTTTGCGTCATAGAAATTCCGGCAAAAGGCTCTGGCAGACCGGATGCGAATCGAGCATTTGACGGCCTGCCGTTTGCCTTTAGCCAAATCAAGGAGCCTCGAACCAACGCATGGAACTCTTGCTAGCGAATCACAGCAGTTATCCTCGAATCGGCGATGACGCAGAGCATCAGGTGCTCCGGCGGACAATTGCGCAATGGGAAAAGAAAGAGAAAACGGACGGCGATCTCAAGGCCGCGGAAAACCAAATGACCGAGTTTGCGCTCCGCGAGCAACTTGACGCCGGGCTCGACATCGTCACTGACGGGCAAATCCGCTGGTATGACCCGGTTTCGCACGTGGCTGGAAAGCTCGACGGCGTGCGGATCAACGGCTTGCTTCGGCTTTTCGACACGAATTTTTATTTCCGCCAGCCCATTGTGACGGGCCCCATTCGGCGCCGCGAGGCAATACTGGCCGAGGATTTCCGTTTCGCGCAGAAGAATTCAAGCCGCCCGGTGAAAGTGGTCCTGACCGGCCCTTACACGCTCACGCGCCTTTCAGCCGTTGAAGGCAATCACTCAGGCGGGATGAACGGCCTTCTCGATGGATTCACCGCTGCGCTTGCGGAGGAAGTTGCTGCGCTCGCAGCCGCCGGCGCTTCCATCATTCAAGTGGATGAGCCTTCCCTTCTTCGCCAGCCGGGCGATTTCCCGCTTGCCGCGCGCAGCTTCAAGGCGCTCGCGGCAGGTAAGGGAGGAGCTCAGATTCACGCCACTTTCTATTTCGGCGATGCTGCGCCGCTCTATGAAAAGCTTCAAACGCTTGACGTGGACGCGCTGGCGCTCGACTTCACGTACAGCCCTCGCCTGGCGGAGGTCATCGCCGCCGCCGGATCGTCGAAGCCTCTGTCGCTTGGGCTTGTCGATGGCCGCAATACGAAACTCGAAGACGCAAGCGTGGTCGCTCGCCAGATCGAACGCCTCGCAAACCGCATCGGAGCAGCGCGCGCCATTCTGCAGCCCTCCTGCGGCCTCGAATATCTTCCTCGCGACCGCGCGCGATTGAAATTGAAGCGCCTCGCGGCAATCAAAAATTCACTGTTAGGAAAGAGCGCATGAGCCGAACGAAACTCGAGCAATTAGGAATCCATCTGCCCCTTTATCCGACCACGTCGGTCGGCAGCTTTCCGAAGCCGGACGGCTTGATGAAGGCGCGGGGCGAATTTTCGAAGGGGAAGATCAGCCACGCCCAGCTCGAGCAGGCTGAACGCGAAGCCACCGAATTCTGGATTCGCAAGCAGGAAGAGCTCGGCGTGGATGTTCTTGTGGACGGTGAAATGTACCGTGGCGATATGGTCGCCTACTTCGCCGAGAATTTCGATGGCTTCACCCAGGGCGGCCTGGTGCGTTCTTACGGCAATCGCTTCTATCACAAGCCGATCATCACCGGCGAAATTCTGTGGAAGGGCTCGATTACGGTCGGCTGGTGGAAATACGCGCAAAGCCTTACCACAAAGCCCGTTAAGGGAATGCTGACCGGGCCGTACACAATTATGGACTGGTCGTTCAACGAGTTTTATCCCGACCGCCGCGCGGCGAGCCTCGCGCTTGCGCGGGAAGTCCGCAAAGAGGTGGAAGCGCTCATCGCCGCCGGAGCGAAAATCATCCAGATTGATGAACCCGCGACCTCCGTGCGTCCGGAAGAATTGCCCATCGCGATTGAAGCGATGCATGCCGTGACCGACGGACTCTCCGCTTATTTCATCACCCACATTTGCTACGGCGCATTTGATGCGATTTATCCCGGCATGCTCGAGTTTCCCGTGGATAATTTCGACCTTGAAATGTCGAACAGCGGGCTCGACATGCTCGAACTCTTCAGGAAGAGTCCTTATACCAAAGACATCAGTTTCGGCGTCGTGGACGTCCACAGCCACGCCGTCGAAGGGAAAGCCCTGGTCGAGGAGCGGCTGCGCAAAGCGCTCGAAGTGATTCCGCGCGGCGCCGTCTGGGTGGACCCCGACTGCGGATTAAAAACTCGCTCCGTGGATGAAGCGATTGGCAAGATGAAAGTTCTTGTTGAAGTCGCTAAGGCTTTGCGCGGCTGAGAGGCTACAACCTCTTCATTCAAACGCCGCGGCGAGCGACCCTTTTAAAAGCCAGGCGAGGAATGGCTTCGGCGGCGACGACAAAGCGCGTACCCTTCACCACAACTCAAAAGAAAACCCTCTTTGCCCTCTCGAGCGCCGTCGGGCTCCGCATGCTGGGGCTCTTCCTCGTTCTTCCCGTCTTCACGCTCTACGGCCTCGAGTTCACTCATTCGCATCTGCTCGCCGGAATTGCCTTCGGAGCTTACGGCCTCACCAACGCGTTCCTGCAAATTCCCCTCGCGAGGCTTTCGGACCGCATCGGCCGCAAGAAAGTCCTTCTGCTCGGGATGAGCGTCTTCGCCCTCGGCTCGTTCGTTTGCGCGATTCCGCCGTGGTTTCCTCACGCCGCGCAAATCAGCATCCTGATTCTCGGCCGATTGCTGCAGGGCGCGGGCGTGACCGTTTCCGTGGCCTTCGCCACCGTCGCGGATCACGTTCAGCCGGAAAAGCGCTCGACCGCCATGGCCATCCTCGGTATTCCCATCGGCGTTGCCTTCATCATCGGGGTTGTCGGCGGGCCGCTGCTCGCGGGCGGGCTCGGCATTTCGTCGCTTTTCTGGCTCACCGGCATCCTCGGCTTCGGGACCGTTGCGCTTCTCATCGCGGAACTGCCGGATCTGCCTCCAAGCGGCGCCGGTCCCACGCCTCTTCGCGAATTGCTCGGCAACATCAATCTGCTCAAGCTCGATGGCGGCGGCTTTCTCATCAACTTTTTCATGGCCACTTTTTTCTTCTACTTTCCGCTCATCGTTCACCGCCATCTTGGCATGGGGCATTACTATGAAATTTTGCTGCCCATGGTGATCCTGAGCGCTTTCACGATGTTTGGATTCTCCCGCGCTGCCGATCGCGGCTGGTCGAAAGGAGTATTGATTGTCGCGTATCTGATTTTTATTCCGAGCGGACTTTTGTTGTTCGCGCCGGGCTGGTTCGGCTTGGGTGCGCATCCGATTGCCGCCGTCATCCTCGCAGGCGCGCTCTTCTACATCGCTTTCACGGGTCTCGAGCCGGTCTTGCCGAGTTCGGTCAGCAAAAGCGCCCCCGAGATTGCCTATGGCAGCGCCCTCGGCATCTATAACAGCTTTCAATACTTCGGCACTTTCGCCGGCGCCTTTGTTGCCGGCGCTTTGGCTCACCTCGCTTCCCCCACAACGGAAATGGCGGTCTGGATTGTCGCGGCCCTCGTCGGCTGCCTGCTTATGAACGCGCTCAAGCTCCGGCCGCACGCCCGCGAATAGACCGCGCGTTTGCCGGAGCCGCGAGCACCACCGAGACTGCCTTATGCAGGAACAGTCAGCCCTGGTTTCTGCTCCGAGCCTTCGATGTGGACTCCATAGACAAAATGTCCCGCTCCTTCAACCGGCTTTCGCCACACGATGCGCGCAGGAACTTCCGCCACAGTGACGCCGGGCTGATAGCCCACGGTCACCTTGATCGAATCCTCGGGTTGCATGTCCAACTGGGAAATGAAGCAGAGGCCGGTCTTCGAAAGATTTTCCGTGCGCGTGACCTCCTCTTCACCGCCCGAAAGCCGGACGCGCACCGGCAGCTTGACCGTAATCCGCGTGGCGCGGGGATTTTCCGCGCCTGTCTGTTTCGCCGCATGCGCCGCGCTCCCGTCTGCAGGCGCGTTAGCAGTCTGCATTCCAGCCTCTGCCGGCCCGAACTTCCATGCCCTTATCACGCGGCAAAGAGGGCAGTGCCGCTCGATGGATTCGTGCGCACTGAGCTCATGGACCTGATCGAGCGTCAGCCTGGCAAGCTCGCGAAAACCGCAGGTCGCACATTCGACGAGCGCATCCACTTGCCCGGCATCAGCCTCCTCCCGCACTCTTTCTGGAAAAGAAATTCCTCAGATGTTGGCCTGGGGATCGAGGCATTCCACGCCCCATTCCGGCCCTTCGCCGAGCGACTGCCCGACGTGCCCCACCACGCGGAACGGACACCTTTGGTTGGTCTGGATGTTGGTGATAGTAACGCGGTCTTCCGCGCGCAGCGGATTGCGAAGGGAGATTCGCGCGCCGTTCTTGTTGATGACGAGCGTATAGGTCGTCTCCGCAAAACCTTGCCCTTCGGCGCCAGACCCTTCGACGCGAATTGGTATTCGCATCAGAACTCTCTCGCTGCGCCGCCCCAACGCTCTCTTGTTTAAAACCCCTTGAGTTGTCACCGGCCCTCCTCAACCAAGACTTATCGGCCGGATTCGCTCAAAAGATGAGCGTCAGGCGGCGATCGTTGCTGAGGAGCCGGCAATCGAAGCCGCCCAGCGAACCCGCGAAACCTGCCTTCACAACTTCTTTGGGGATGTCTCGCACACCTCGCCTTTCCCGCCTGGGGCGGGTTTCATTCCGAGGATGAATATGCGCAAACTCTGAAACTTGCGGTCAGCTCAGCGGATGCGACGCCAGAACCTGTGGACCATATAAGCGCCCCACGCCCCGACAATCGCACCGATGGCCAGGCCCCGTGCTCCGCCTGCGAGCGCTCCAATGGCCATGGACGTTCCGGCAACCCCCACCATCATCAGGGTTCTTCCTTTGGGAGGGTCGGCCCGATGCCTCGCGCGGACTTGGCGCTCATAGGCCTTCTGCCGAGCGTGGGCTGACGAAGATTCCTTTTCCTGCGCCACCGGGGGGTCCTTGACCTGGACGGCTGGTTTTTGTGTTGAGGATGCGTTAGGTTGGGTGTTCTGTGCGAACGCAAAAGCGGGCGAAATGAGGCTCAGCATAACGGCTAAGACTAGAAAGCGTGAAATTTGTTTCACTTGCCGATTGTGAATTTGCATATACGCCTCACGCTCGTTGGATGCCTTATAGGAAAATCGGATTTGATGCCGTCTAGTCCCACGAAACAGCTCGGTCGCGGCGTCATTGAAACGCTTTCCGCAAGGGCGCATCCAATCGGCTTGACGACGCCGGGAGAATAGCCAGCGTGAACCACTTATTTCGCTTCCTCGTCGAGCACCCTTATCCGGTGCTTTGCGCGTGGGTTTTGGCAGACCAATTGGGCCTGCCGATGCCTTCGATTCCCCTGCTCCTGGCCGCCGGAGCGCTCGTTGGAAGACGGCAAATGAATGTGGGGATGGTCATGGGCTTGACGACGATCGCGGCGGTGACCGCTGATGTCATCTGGTTTGCAATCGGCCGTTTGCGCGGCGCGAAAGTGCTCCAATTCCTCTGCCGAATATCCCTCGAACCCGATTCTTGTGTGCGGCGGACGGAAACGATGTTCGCCTCGCGTGGCGCGCGCGCTCTGCTTTTCGCCAAGTTCGTCCCAGGGCTGGGGACGGCGGCGCCGCCGCTCGCGGGAATGATCGGAATGAAGCTGCGGAAGTTCGTCGTCTGGGACATGGCGGGAGCGATGCTTTGGGCCGGAGGATTCATCGGGCTCGGACTCGCCTTCAGCCGGCAACTGAATCGAGTGGGCGAATATGCGAGCCGGTTGGGCGCTGGACTTGTGGTGCTGCTCGCCGGCGGGCTTGCTCTCTACATCGTTTGGAAATATGTCCAGCGCCGGCGCTTCCTCCGCTCCCTCCGGATTGCGCGCATTTCGCCCGAAGAGCTGAAGGATAAACTCGACCGTGGCGAGGACGTGACCATCGTGGATTTGCGCCATTCGCTCGATTTCGAGGCGGACCCCTCGCACATTCCCGGCGCGCTGCGGCTTTCGGCTGAAAACTTCGAAGCCCGGCACAAGGAGATCCCCCGCGACCGCGAAATCATACTCTATTGCACTTGACCGAACGAGGCGACGAGCGCCCGGGTGGCGCTCATGCTGCGAAGACAAGGCGTGACTCGGGTTCGTCCGCTGGCCGGGGGACTTATAGGCTGGCGAGAGCGAGGATTTCCCCTCGAAACCGCCAAGCAAATCCCAACTTCGGCGCAGGCTGGTTCCTTCAATTCCTCTCCCGATATCAATTCCTCCGCCGAGACTTAGGACGTGTGACTGCCGACACAGACCCCGGCTGCGGGACACAACATCCTGAACGTGGGTAAATCTGGAGTGTTGCCGGGCTCGAAAGGCGCCGAATGCGAGCTCTCGAAGGATGAGCGATTTCGCTTCAAAACTTCCTGAAGTACGGCTAGAATCGAGCGGCAGATGCGCTTAGGAGTGGTCCGAAGCGCAACCCCGCAGCGAGACTGCGGCCCGAAGGTTTTGACCAAAATGTAAAAGGAAGACACAACCAAGGGGGTTGGATCATGAAGAGACACTCAATGTTCCTGATCCTGATGACGGTCCTTGCGGCTGGACAACTGGCCTCGAAGCAAGCACCGAAGCATGCCTCGCCAAAGTCCCCGGCAGCCACCGCGGCGCCTCCTGCGGCGGCTCCTTTCGTGTTCAAAATTTCATCGCAAGATAAAGCGAAGAAGAATCCTGTGCCCTTCACCGACGCCTCCGTGGCAGGGGGGAAAAAGCTTTACGCGACCGAATGCGCACTCTGCCACGGAGCGAACGGCGATGGCAAAGGCTCGCTCGCAAGCGTGCTTAAAGTGAAGCTGCTCGACATGACCAAGCCCGGTGCGCTTGCGAATCGGACGGATGGCGAGCTTTTTGCCATTATTTCCCAAGGCAGCCCCACCATGCCGAAAGAAGAAGGGCGCCTCAGCACGACCCAGCGATGGGAAATCGTGGATTTCCTGCACTCGCTCGGCGGGAAAACGCCGCCGAAGGCCACCGAGCGGGAAAAATTGCAACTCGAACGGACCATCGTCATCAATCATTAACGAAGCATTTGATTGACCAGGCATCGTCAGGCCGAACAAGCTCCCACCCATCTACAAGCGACCCCGGGTCAGCCGGCGCTCGCCTTATGAATACCAGTCCACCAGCCGGTGAGCATTGGACCATTGATTGAATCTCCAGAACCGACATTGGCCGGGCGCCACCTCAGTTATAATGGCGGCCTGCGGGACCGGAGAAGCGCGGCAAAGCCGCGACGTGTGCCGGACATCTGACGAACCAGGAGAATACGTGATGTTCCTTTTCAAGAAACTGCTTTCCGGCCTCTTGTTTCCACTGCCGGTCTCGATCGAGCTGCTCGCCGCGGGCCTATTCCTTTTGTGGTTCACCCGGAGGCAGAAGGCGGGCAAAGTGATCGCCACGACGGGGCTCGCGTTGCTGATGCTCTCGAGCAACTGGTCGTTTTCAACCTGGGTCATGAGCTCGCTCGAGGACCGTTATCCGCCGGTCATGAAGGCCGCGGCCGTAAGCGCGCAGGTTTCATCGCCGCCAAAATTTGTAGTGGTCCTCGCCAGTGGCTTTACTTTTGATCCCAGCCTTCCTAGCATTGCACAGTTGGGAGCAACCACGCTCGCGCGGCTCGCGGAAGGAATCCGAATATATCGCCAAGTGCCCGGCAGCAAAATCATTGTGTCGGGAGGGAAAGTATTCAGCCCAGCCCCCGTCGCTCAGGCTATGGCCAAGACCGCTGAAGGATTGGGAGTCAATCCACAGGATCTTCTTCTCGAAATGAAATCGATGGATACAGCCGAAGAAGCGCGGCTCTTGAAGCCGATCGTGGGGGAAGAACCCTTCGTTCTAGTCACGTCGGCGTGGCATATGCCGCGTGCGATGGCGCTCTTCCGCCACGCGGGATTGCATCCTCTGCCCGACCCGACGGATTACCTCGCGGAAAGCGGAAAAGAGGTTGCGCCGGAAGATTACTTTTATCCCACTGTACGCTCCCTCCGAAAGACGACCAACGCGGTTTACGAGCAATTGGGAATGCTTTGGGAAAGGCTTCGGGGACAGCTCTGAGCGTGGGCATAATCCCTGAACGCGACTCGAGAGCCCTCGGATTCACTAAAGCCCGGGGCGCGGTCCGCCGATACTAATTGGCGAGGAGTGCCCGCAGCGAGGGGAAGAACCGTATGACGGAGAATCAGACGGGTGGCATTTGGTGGCAAGGGAGCCGGGTCCTGACGGGTGCGTTCGTTTT
>JAKASG010000064.1 GCA_021828285.1 Acidobacteriota bacterium
AAGCGACGGCCAGAAGGGGCGAGTGCAGCCTTCCAATCCGCGAGGCTGAACGAACCGCCTTCGAAAGAGGCTTGCCCATCGGCCAAACGCCCGCTTGCGGCCATGACGATGTTGCCGCCAGCCGCCCCGACACCCGGCAGATTTCCAGCAAGATCATAAGTATCACTGATCGTCCCCCGCGCGCCAGCCTTCCCAGGCAGGTTGCTCAAAAACGCTCTGGCGTCCGTGATTCTGAACGAAGCAAGGACCCGGCCTTGGGTCCGGTGGCGCGAAACAAAGCAGATAACTCGAGCCGCCCAACCACATCGGCACTCGGAATGACATTCGTGGAGGGTTTTTCGGCAAACCGCTAGCGTCTCGGAAGCCCGCGGCAGGGAACTCGCGGCGCGGATTTTTCGTGCTATATTGATGCCTTACACCGAGTGATTCAGGCCTGCGGCTTTCCGCTGCGAAAGGAGCGTTTTTGCCGAACCCGAATTCCAGCCCGAGCGGCGACAACCGCGAAGAGCGCCGCCAGCACGTCAATTTCGCTTTCTACAAAGTTGATCCCGTGTGGCGCCGCTTGCCCGCCGCGGAGCGCAAGCGCGGCAAATGCGAATTCATCGATGTTGTGAAGTCCTTCGAGCAAGCCGTCCAGTCGATTCCGTATTCGCTTGTCGGGATGCGGGGTGACTGCGACTTCCTGATGTGGCGGATTGGCTACGACCTGCTCAAGTTCCAGGAAATGACGGCGCAGTTGCTCGCCACGGGCCTCGGGCAATATCTTACGACGCCTTACTCCTACCTCGCCATGACGCGCAAGTCGGTGTACGTGGACCATCACCGGCACGAAGGCCAGGAAGGAACGCGGCTCGAGCTGCATCCGGTGAAGTTCCGTTATTTGTTCGTCTATCCCTTCGTCAAAACGCGCGCATGGTACCGGCTGACGCAGCAGGCGAGGCAAGGGATGATGAACGAGCATATCGAGATCGGGCACAAATATCCGACGGTGCGGCTCAACACGACGTACTCTTTCGGGCTCGATGATCAGGAGTTCGTGGTGGCCTTTGAGAGCGATAAGCCCGAGGATTTTCTCGATCTCGTTATGGAATTGCGCCACGCCGAAACAAGCAATTACACGCTGCGGGATACTCCGATTTTCACTTGCGTTCACCGTGAGCTGGCGGAAGTGCTCGACCTGCTCGGTGGATAGCTTCGCCTCATTAAGATCACTGCAAGCCAGGGAGGGTCAAACGATGCAAGCTGGATTCATCGGCCTTGGCGGCATGGGGCTGCCGATGGCCCGCAATCTTTTGAAAGCCGGGCACGAGGTCACTGTTTATAACCGCACGCGAAGCCGCGCGGACGAATTGCGCGCTGCGGGAGCGCGTGTGGCGGCAAATCCCGTGGAAGCATGCGCCGCTGGCATCGTGATGACCATGCTTGCCGACGACGCGGCCGTCGAAGAGGTCGCGCTCAAAGGCGATTTGCCGCGGCATCTCGGGCCGGGCGGAATCCACATTTCCGCAAGCACCATCAGCGTCGCACTCGCCGAGCGCCTCACGAAAGCGCACGCCGAAGCTCGAAACTTCCTGATCTGTGCGCCGGTTTTCGGCCGGCCTGCGGCTGCGGAAGCCGCGCAACTCCTGGTGATCGCTGCAGGACCGGCGGAAGTCATCGAGCGCTCGAAGCCGCTGCTCACGGCGATCGGCGCGCGCCTTGAAATCATCGGCAGCCATCCCCCGGCCGCGAACGTCTTCAAGCTCGCCGGCAATTTCATGATCGGCGCGACGATGGAACTCCTCGCCGAAGCCTTCGCCCTGTTGAGAAAATCCCATGTGGATCAGAAAAGGTTCCTCGACATCATGACCGGGACTTTGTTCGCCGCCCCGATTCACAAAATCTACGGCAAGCTCATCGCCGAAGAGCAATTCGAGCCGGCCGGTTTCAAAGTGCCGCTCGGCTTGAAAGATATGCGACTCGTGCTCGCGGCGGCCGATCGAGCTTCCGCTCCAATGCCCGTCGCCAACATCGTCCACGATCACCTGCTCACGGCGCTTGCGCGAGGGCAGCAGGAGCTCGATTGGTCTTCGCTGGCGCGGGTTGTGGCGGAAAACGCCGGGCTGGGGCCGGCGTCCCCCGGCGGGCAAAAGTAAGCCCCCGGATTCCGGCGGCGCATCTTGCCCGCTAATGCTTTCCCTGGGGAACGGGTGTGTAGTAGAAGTAGCCTTCCCGCGCTCGGACGCGCACTCCCCTTCGTTCAACTCGAACAATGATCCGGTGGAATCCTGTTTGCGTCAGGTCGTTCGGAATATAGGCGAGCTGGTACTGGCTTTGGATCTCGAGGGCCATTTGATCGAGGTGGTCTTGCAAAATCTTGGGCGACCATTGGGGGAAAAATGTCCCGCCTGAAAAACGCGAGTAAAGCGCGAGGCGATTCTGATGAAGGTAAGGAATGCGGGAAGCGATCACTTTGCTCGCTGCCACGGCGATATCGCCCGCGGGAATCGGCTGCTCGTTGATCGTTTGAGTGAGGTCGGGAGTTGCGGGCATGCCCGGCGGCGGAGGCCCGGCAACGGTGCTATTGGCCGGCCCTTGCATCTGTTCATCCGGCTTGCTTTTGAGGAGCGCTTTCGTGGTGCTTAAGCCCAGCCCGTAAATCTGCACTTTCGCCCCCGACGCACCCTGAATGACGTCCGCCCGGGTGGACTTGCTCCCGGAATCGAATCCCGTTCCTATGGCAACGATAATCCTGCGGTCGTCTTCCGAGCTTTCCCTTAGCATGTCGATCGCTTGCATCAGCGCATCGTTCAGCCGCGCGCCGGGTCCGCCCGCTGCAATCTTCGTAAAGGTCTTGTCGAGAAGCGTGGGGCTCGATGAAAACGGCTGGACGCGCTTGATCATCCGGTTGTAGAAAATCACCGCGGCTTGTCCTCGAGTGCCGACCAATAAGGAGGAAAAGATGGGCGCGAGCGGCTTGACGTTTTCGAGCAGGGGAGCAATGCTGTCACTGGTTTGAACCAAAATCACCACCGACAAGGGTGATGTTCCAATATCCAGCCGCCGGATGCTTTGCAATCGCCCGTTATCGTATACCCGGAAATCGTCCTTGCTCAGGCCGTAGACGGGATCTCCTCGCGAGTCGGTTACGACCACCGGCGTGGAAACAAGATAGGACGGGATGCGAATGACGGGGAAACGGCTCTCCGGACTGGAAGCAGGTTTATCCTGCGGAGCTGCGGGAAGGGCAGCCGTTCCGGGACCTGTCTGTTGAGCCGTTGCGGGGACACTCCCCAGGAGCGCTGCGAGCAGGCACAATCCCAGGACGTTGCCTCGCTTCCGCACGATGAAGGTCTGAACCATGGCGCTCGAACCTCCCACGCCGCACTCACACTATTTCGATGACGTTCACTCCCAGCGCGTTGCTGAGGACGCCCTATTGCCCGCGCCTTCAGTTTATACCATTGGCGGCCCGCGGCTGTGAAGTTTGGCCGAGGCTCAAGTTCCAATGCTGACCCGGCGTTTCACGAATGAGACCTTTGGCGCACCGCTTCATAAAGCACGACAGCCGCGGCGACGGAAACGTTCAGCGAGGCTACCGGCCCGGCCAGAGGGATAGACGCTCTTTCATCGCAGGTTTCGCGGACCAGGCGGTGTAATCCGGCCGCCTCGCCGCCCATAACCAGGACGCATCCTCCGGTCAGGTCGAGATCCCAAAGCGATTTCGACGCTCCGGGCTCGAAACCGTAAACCCAGAGCCCGCGCTCCTTGAGGTCGAGCAGCGCGCGAACCAGATTGGCGACGCGGGCGACGCGGGCCCGCTCGAGCGCTCCAGCAGCGGCTTTCGCGACGGCGGATGAAATTCCTGCGGCGCGGCGTTCCGGAATGACGACACCCGAAGCGTCCGTGGCGACAACCGTGCGCACGATGGCGCCGAGATTCGCCGGGTCTTCCACGCCGTCGAGCGCGACAATCAGCGGCTTTTCGCGCGCGCTGATGAGGCTCTCGAGATCGTCATAGGGCTTCGGCGCACACAGCGCAATCACGCCTTGATGGCGCTCCGTTCCCGCCTGGCGCGTCAATGAAGGGCGCGGCGCAAAACGCACGGAAATGCCATGCGCGCGCGATTGGTCAATGATGTGCTGCACGCGGGGGTTCGCGCCTCCCTGCGCCACGATGACGGTCGCCGCGCCGCGCGATTCCACGGCTTCGCTCACGGCGTGAATGCCGTAGAGCACGTCTTCGCGCGCTGGAGCGGCGCCTTTAGGCCGCCATCGTGAATCGCGTTCTCCGGATGAGTGGGAAGACATTGAATCAGCCCAATTTTGCAGCCGCGGCGAATTCGCGCAAACGCTCGGCGCAGCTCTTGACGTGCTTTTTGAGCGGGAGCCTCGAACCCTGCTCGAAAATGGGAATCAGTTTTTCAAGCTCCGGGCCGGAAACCTCGCCGGTGAGCGCCACGCGAATCGGATGATACAGTTCTTTGCCTTTTTTCCCGACGGCGAGACACACGCTCTGGGCGGCGGCGCGAAAGCGCTCGTAGGTCAGGTCTTCTTCCGCGAGAATCGCGGGAATGAAGGCTTCGAGCACCGCGCGTGCGCCCTCTTCTTCCGCGACGCCGCGAGTTTCATCGCGGCGGAGAATTGCCGAAGCGTCATATTCAAAAATGAGCTTTGCCGCCGAAGGAAGCTGATCCAATTGGCCGACGTTCTTCAGCACGGCGTCGAGGACCCGCTCGAGCCAGGCGAGCGCCCGGTCGTCCGCTTCTTGACTGATGTACCCGGCTTCTGCGAGAAACGGCTGCGAGAGCGCGGCGAGGTAGGGCAGCGGCGTTTGCTTCATATAATGCCGGTTGAGCCATCTCATTTTATCCCAATCGAAGATGGCGGGACTTTTCGTGATGTGGTCGAGCGAGAACTGGCGAGTCAATTCCTCCGAATTCAGAATCTCCGTTTTTCCGTCCGCGGGCGACCACCCGAGCAGCGCGAGATAGTTTCGCAGCGCTTCCGGAAGGATTCCCATCGCGCGGAATTGCTCGAGCGAAGTCGCCCCGTGCCGCTTTGAGAGCCTCGTGCGGTCCGGGCCGAGGATGGTCGAGAGGTGCGCGAACTCGGGAGGCTGCCACCCGAGCGCCCGATAGACCGCAAGCTGCCGCGGCGTGTTCGAAATGTGGTCGTCGCCGCGAATGACGTTGCTGATTTCCATCAAGTGGTCGTCAATCACCACGGCGAAGTTGTAGGCGGGATGCCCATCCGAGCGCACGAGAATGAAATCACCGATCACGTCGCTCTCGAAGCTCATCGAGCCGTGCACCCGGTCGCGCCACTCGAATTCATTTCCCGTGATTTTCAGCCGAATCGCCGCCGGCTGGCCCTCGGCGACCTTGCGCGCGGATTCCTCGCGAGGGCGCGTCCGGCAGCGGCCTGAATAGCGCGGCTGGCGGCCGGCTTTGAGCGCCTCTTCGCGCTCGGCTTCGAGCTGCTCGGGCGTGCAGAAACAGAAATAGGCCTGGCCGGCATCGAGCAATTGCGCGGCGTACTGATGATAGAAGCTCTGCCGCTCCGACTGGCGATAAGGGCCGAACGGGCCGCCCACGTCGGGCCCCTCGTCCCAATCGAGCCCCAGCCAGCGCAGGTCGTCGAGCAACTGCTTTTCAAAGCGTGCTTCCGAGCGATCGACGTCCGTGTCCTCGATTCGCAGGATATAGATTCCACCCTCGTGCCGCGCGAAAAGCCAGTTGAAGAGCGCCGTGCGGGCGTTGCCCACATGAACGTAGCCGGTCGGGCTGGGAGCGAATCGAACTCGAACCATTGCCATATGAGATGAGCCCCGGCCTTTACCATAGCACGGGCGCTTGCGTCCCGCGCGGCGAGGGGATGAGAGACCTTGGCGCTGCTCGACGGCAGCCGAGTCAAGTGAAAGATACGTCTTGCATCGGATAGCGCTTTCGATTGCGCGTCCACAGGGTGAGATGGTGAACCGACGCGGTTGCAGCAATCAGCGCGTCTCCAAGTTCCACGCTGTGGCTTCTCGCGTATTGGCGAAGATATTCCCCCGCGCGCCGGCCGATCTGAGCGTCAATCGCTACTGGAACCAGCGCCGCGAAGAGCTCCTCGACGGCCTGGTATTCTTGAGGCCGCGCGCCGTGCCAGATTTCCGCAACCGTCACGGGCGAACACATCAGCGCATGGTCGCTTTGAGCGAGATCGGCCCACTTTGCCAGAATGGCCGGGTCGCTCCCCCGTGAGACTTCGATCAAAATGTCGGAGTCAATCAGGATGCTCTTCAGCGGCTCAATCTCCCCAGGCGTTTCCCTCGGCGGAGACGCCGGATGTGCGCGTCAACGTCGCGCAGATCGGCATGATCCTTCCACAGCCCGACCCATTGCCGCATCGCGTCGATGCGCCTGCCAGGCGCCCCCGAGTATTTCTCGCGCACCGCGGCGCGCACCAACTGCGAGACGGTCGTCCCCTGCTGCTTCGACCGAATGTGCAGCGCTTTCCACATATCGCTGTCGAGATAAAGCTGCGTTCTTCTCATGATGTATATGATACATCGCCAAAAAACCAGCCCGCAATCCCTTGATTCGCTTCCGACCGCCTCGATTAGGGAATAACCGGCTTCCTCGGCCCCTTCCGGCTTACCGTCTCTCCCAGTGTAGTTTTCGCTCAACCTGCTGGTCTCGAAAGCAGCCGGGCGAATGCGGAATTCAGGAGGGCGGGAGGGGCCGGGCGGCTCCGAATCCGGCCCTAGTCCGATGCGCATCCTCAGGAAATGCTTTGCGGTTTTTTCTTCACGCTTCATTGAGTTTTGCGTCGAGCGAAGGAATCCAGGAGGACAAGTGATTGAGGCTTGGGTAATCCGTGCGGTCGGCCTGAAGGGGCGTGATGGAAATCTGGTGCGCGCGGATCGCCGCATAATCGGAGCCGGGCTCCGCCTGGCCGAAATCCACCGTCTCATCGTGCCAATAGTAAGGCCTGCCGCGCGGATCTTTTTTCTCGAAGACGATGTTCTGCGTGATCTTGCGGCTCTGATGCGTCAGGCGAACTCCCAAGACCTCGCCGCGCGGGACATTGACATTCAGGAGAACGCCCGGCGGCAATCCCTCAGCAAGAACTTTTGCACCAAGCTCGGCCGCGAACGCGGCCGCCACTGCGAAATTCAAATCCTTCCGAGAAGCGTGAGAAACAGCGATGGCCGGAACCCCGTGCAGCGTCGCTTCATTCGCGGCCGCAACCGTTCCTGAATAAAGCAAATTTTCTCCGAGGTTCGCGCCGGGGTTGATGCCCGAAACCGCCAGGTCAGGCTTTTCGCCCAATAAATGATGGAGCGCGAGGATCACGGCGTCCGCGGGCGTGCCCGAAACCGCGAAATGATTCGCGTCAATCTTGCGGAGCCGAACGGGCGTGTGAAGGCTGATGGATTGGCTCGTCCCGCTCATCTCGCGTTCGGGCGCGACGACCAGCACGTCGCCGAGCGAAGCGAGCGACTCCTCAAGCGCTTTGAGCCCCGGCGCTTCAATGCCATCATCGTTGGTAAGTAAAATTCTTCTGTGCGCCATCGAGCGTAACGGAAGGACGGAATTGCGCCGCCTCGTCAATCTTAGTTTAACACGCGCGGGCATCGAGCTTTCGGACGGATCAAAGGCGGATTGCCCGGCGATCGCTGGGAGATCACCGAACTCCGCTCTCGCCCGCTGATTGAAACCGGCCATTGGCAAATGAAGAGAGTTCAGGGATGATGAGCCTATGAATTACGACGCGGTTGTCGTCGTTTCGTTCGGCGGGCCGGAAACGCGAGAGGATGTGATGCCGTTCCTCGAGCGGGTGACACGCGGGCGAAAGATTCCCCGCGAGCGGCTGCTTGAAGTCGCCGAGCACTATTATCACTTTGGCGGAAAGAGCCCCATCAATGAGCAAAATCGCCGGCTCGTCCTTGCGCTCCGGAATGTGCTCCAAAGCAACGGCCCGAAAATGCCCGTTTACTGGGGGAATCGCAACTGGCATCCCTTCCTCACCGATACTTTGCGCGAAATGCGGGCCGATGGGGTCCGCGCAGCTCTCGCATTCGTGACTTCCGCGTACAGCTCCTATTCCGGCTGCCGGCAATATCTTGAGGATATCGCCCGCGCGCAGGCCGAGACCGGCGAGGGAGCACCTGCCGTAGATAAGCTGAGAGTTTTTTTCAATCATCCGAACTTCATCGCTGCCGTTGCGGATCGAGTGCGCCAGGCTTTGGCACAAGTCTCCGGGGAGAAATCGCGGACCATCCCGATTGTCTACACGGCGCACAGCGTTCCGCTCGCGATGGCCGAAACGTCGGGATACGTTCAGCAGCTCGAGGAATCGTGCCGGCTGGTTTCAGATGCGCTGGGAGGGCGTTCAGGCCGCCTCGTCTATCAAAGCCGCAGCGGCTCGCCGAATCAACCCTGGCTCGGCCCGGACATTCTCGAGCATTTGGAAGAACTCAAAGCGGCCGGCGTGACCGAACTGCTCGTCGTGCCGATTGGATTCGTTTCCGACCACATGGAAGTGTTGTACGACTTGGATACTGCGGCGCGCGAGCGGGCGGAAAAGCTCGGCATCCGGATGTTCCGCGCGCAAACGCCTGGAACACATCCGCAATTTATCGCCATGATTCGTGAATTGATTCTCGAGCGAGTGGACCCGGGGAACAATCCGCGGCGCGCGCTGGGACGCTTCACGGCCGCGCCGGATGACTGCTCCGCCGATTGCTGCCCCACGCCTCAAAGGCCCGGAACGCAACGGACCGAAGCCCAAACATGACAAGCGAAACAAAGCCGGGCGCGATTCGGACGCCGGGCGAGCCGAAAGGAAATCGCTTTCAACGCGCACGGACCGCCCTCCATTCCAAGCGAGTCTTGACGCTCTTCACCAACTCTTTTAAGATGACGGACAGATGAGGCGGATGAAGCTCGAAGGAATGATATCCCGCCGTCAGGCCATGCGAAGCACTCGGTCAGGCTCTGTGCGTTCGGATGAATCGGCGATCCCCGACAAAACCTACCTGCGCATCGGCGAAGTCAGCGACCTGGTGGAAACCAAGCCGTACGTTCTCCGTTACTGGGAAACAGAGTTTCCCATGCTGCGCCCCATCAAAAGCAGAACGGGCCACCGCCTTTATCGGCGTGACGACGTCAAGATGGCGCTGACCATCAAGCGCCTGCTTTATGAAGAGGGATTTACCATCGAAGGCGCGAGGAAACATCTGGCGAACCCCTCGAATCCACCCCCGCGCGGCGCAAACCCGCCGGCATCACAATCGGATAACGGCGCGGCGCTCAACCGCCAGCAATTGAACGGCATCAAACGCGAAATTCAGAGCATATTGACAGTCCTTGCGCGCAAATGCTAGCGTAGCAGGCGAAGGGTCAACCAACGGGGATCGGGAGTTCAAGTGAGCCTGCACCGCGGTTTCGAGCGGATAACCTGCGTTCCCGGAAAGCCGGAATTTGACGCCTGCGGTTCATCGGGACGTAGCGCAGCCTGGTAGCGCACTTGCTTGGGGTGCAAGGGGTCGCCAGTTCAAATCTGGCCGTCCCGACCATGAATACCGTGACGAGTGATAAGTGGCGAGTTGCAAGCAAGAGACGATCAGAACGCCTCTAGCCTCTCGCCGCTGGCTTTATCGGGGCGTAGCGTAGCCTGGTAGCGCGCTTGGTTCGGGACCAAGAGGTCCCCAGTTCAAATCTGGGCGCCCCGACCAACATTCCAAAAGAGTTGGCCGAGTTGAAGGTTTTCAGAAAAGTACAAGTTCGTACAAGGCTTAATTCTTCCATAGAGCACCGACTATCTTTGAAGCCACTTCGCGCTTCTCTTCGGAGACGGCTTGAGTGTAAATATTCAAGGTCGTCCGAATGTCGGCATGACGTAGTAGCTCCTTCTGGACCGCCGGTTTCGTCCCCAGGGCGTGCATCAACGTCGAGTACGTGTGCCTGAACGTGTGCCAGCCGATATTTCCGATGCCTGCCCTCACAGCAGCCGGCTTCAGATGGTCGGTAAGTAACCCGTCAGGCCATGGCGGTTTTCCGCTCGCCCCTGCAAAGACGAAATCAGATTCGGCCCCACAGAGCCGCCGGCCTTTGTGAGACATCAGGACTTCAGCAAGGTCAGGATCAAGCGGGAGAGTGCTTTGAGAGGCTTCGGTCTTGGTATCGTTCACCTCGCCCTCCACAACACTCCGCTGAATTCTGATCGTCAGTTTCTCGAAGTTAATGTCCCCCCACTGCAAGCCGAGGAGTTCTGAAACCCGCAGACCAAGACAGGCGATGGTAATTGCCATGGTCTTGCACGGCTCGGTGAGCTCAGCCAGCAACGCTTTGAATTCTTCAGGTGTGAGAGTTCGCGGCGTCTTAAGCCTTCTCCTCGATTGCCGTACAAGGTCCACCGGGTTCCGTTCCAACATCTCCCAGCGAATTGCCGCCTGAAAGAGCGTGTGCATCAGGCCTCGAACGTGAGCTTTGACCTGTCGTGAATGGGGCATCGTGTCGAACCATTCTTCGAGGGCCATTGTCTTCACGTTCTCTAGGAGTTTGACTCCCCAGTTTGGTCTGATGTGCCTCTCGAAAAGACTGCGATAAACACTCGCTGTGAGTTTCCGACAATGCCTTGGTACATGCTGTTCATTGAAGCGGTCAATCAACGCCCCGACGGTGACGGAGTGGAATTGTTGTTGAGCATTTTCGGCGTTGATCTTGATCCGATGGTGTTCAACGGCCCTTTCCGCATCCGCCCGTGTCGGAAGTTTCTCGACCGTTCCGATTAACACCGAACGTAACCTTCCGTTCTCCGTCCAGCGGAACTGCCAAACGTCCGGCCCTTTCTTCCGCTTTCGGAGCATTAAATTCCCGTACTGATATCGTGCCTGCATGTTGCCTCCTTTTTAGAATGAGGTTTTCATGCGGCACGGTTGGCGCTCTGATTGTAGTCTTGTCCTAATCCACTCGTCCAGTGCCCTGGCGCTGTAACGCCAGAATTTGCCCACCTTGAGCGCCGGGACTTCACCGCGCTTCGCCATCCGCTCAAGAACCTTGGGATGGATTTTCAGAATCTCGGCGGCCTCGCGACTGGTCAGCAGAGCTTCAACGCTGCGAGAGGAAGCGTCAGGGCGAGACGGACTCTCCGCTTCGCGTCGCAATCGGGAACGGTCGCTTGAGGAGTGAAGTTCGGCTCTTTCAGACGGCGCTGCTTCGAATATTGCGAGTTGCTTCATGATTTGACCCTCCATGAATGCGAGTTAATCGAAACGTTTCGACGACGGCGTCGGCGATCACCCGTCATGTGCATATTCACTCGGCTTGAAATCATCGAAAGAGGATTCCTCAGAGAGCGAGTCTGGCGCGACTTCCCTTACTGTCAGAATATCTTCGCCGTGCATGAGCCACCGCGAGAATGAGGTTCTCAGTGGAGTGGACAGAATGATGAGGGAGAGGAATCGGGTCCCACTGAGTGAACCGGGTTTGAGGCGCGCCAGCTACGCGGGGGCGCGCCTTTTGCCAATTATGCATATTTCTAAGCACGTGTCAATACATGCTTGCAATATTATTTAAGGTGTGAGAGAATGGGCCTGTCGAGAAGCTGGGAGGCTTTTGAAATGTTCCGGGACAAGAAGAGCCAACAACAGACGCTTTCCATCCGGGTTTCCGAAAGCGTCCGCGAATTTCTGGACCGCGCCCGCAAGCAGTTTTCCGAGTCGCGCAGCGAAAACATGTCCATTTCGGATGTGGCTAAGGCCCTGCTTGAGAGCGCCATTGAAAACCAGATGGATGCACGTCTCGAAACGACGTTTCTCATGGCCGAGCCTACCGATACGCTGCTCAAGATTCGCCGCAAGTGGGAAAGCGCTCAGGAGCTGACCAGGGCCGAATGGATTGTGCTGGCGCAATACGTCCAGAGCGCTTGCGAAGAACTATCGAGTGACCCTGAACTGCCCAGCCGGGAATCCTTTGCCGACATTCTCGAAGCCTTCCTCAAGGTTCGATCCTTGCGCCGGCATCCTGATCCTGGAAGGGATGACTACTACCTGGGGAATCTGAGGGGTTCCACGGGGCAAGCAGCCGGAGCTCGGAGCGGCGGCGGAACGAAGGAATCCGACATTATTCCGGTCATTACCCGCCGTCTGGTTCAGGACCTTCGGGAATCGTCAAAGAGCGAAAGGCCCACTTTCGCGGCTCGAAACCTTTACGTGGCGCTTCGCGAGGAGCAATTGACTGGCGCTGACGCTCTGAATCGGGCGCTCTCGCCATTCCTGCCGCGCCTCTATTCACTGGCCGCCCGAGGGCACTGGCTTACCGAGCACAAGCCGATTCGCCAGGAGCGCAGAGCCTGGCAGCCCCTCGGTTTCATTCCCGACTATGTGCCCAATGTTCAGGTCGGGGATTTCGTGCTGTCGAGCGTCGTGAGCCGGGACGGGGAACTCGACATGATGCTCAATCTGAACCCTCAGCGCGTTGCCTATTCGCTGGGGCCCTACCCCGAAATCAAAGAATTCCAGGCGATGCTCAACCGGGTGCCGCCGGCCCGAACCTGGGACGGGCACTACTTCTTCGGCCACCACGATCAATCCACCTCAGCCGAACCTCAGACCGATCCCCATGGCGGCTCATTCCATTTTCGCGAGCACGGAAAAGGCATCCTGGTGATGTTCACCGAAAAGGAATGGGCCGAGTTAAAAGACCTCATGAATCAGGCGATGAATCTGCCGCAACTGCAAGTCACATTGAAGGAGTTGTCGCTTCAATACGGCGAGTTTTGAGCCGCTCTCCGCGCACGAATCTGGCAGTGGTTTCCGTGGGCGCGCGGTGGTGGTGACGGTGCTTCGCACCGGCTGATCGATTGACACGTCACCCCTGCCAGGTAGCCGGGAGTACCCGAGCACGTTTCCAAATGGGAACCCTTTCATACAAAAAGACTTCGCCCGCGCCCCCAGGCTTCCAGCCGTTTCAAAACCTTCGAGCGGACGAGCGCCGTTTACATACGTAAACCTGTTGATCGGAAGCAGCTTACCGGGAGGGCCAAAAAGCAAAATGAACAACGGCAATCACTCCTCCTTACGTACTAAGGTCATCAGCATCCGCACCACCGATGATGACTTCGAGCTCCTACAATCCACAGCCAACGCCCAAGGAAAACCTTTAAGCGAATGGTGTCGGGACGTCCTACTACGAGCCGCTCGGAATCCGGAAGGCAATTCCTTCGAACAGGCCATGGTCGGCGAAATGATGGCGCTGCGCACCATCGTGACTGAACTGAACTACTACTACATTTCAAGATCCCCGCTTACTTTTGACGACGTGAAGGCGATATGGAAGGAAGCTGAGGAATTGAAGCACAACCAGGCGCTCAAATACTTGCGACAAGTGAGCGCAGAGAAAGATATTCCCCAAACACAAAAGGGGTGGAGCAAGTGATGAAACCCGTTTGAAATCTCTTCTCTCAACCGCTGTGAACAGATCACAAGCGCCGAAAAGCGGAGAATATTATGCTCACTATTTCAAAGCCCTTGAGTGCAAGCCAGGCTCAAACTTACCACGCGGAAGAATTCACCAGCGCCGACCAGGCATATTACAGCCAGGCCAATCAAGTTCATGGCAAGTGGCAAGGCAGACTTGCCGAAGCATGGAATCTCAAAGGTGAAGTTCAAGCGGAACAGTTTGAAAAACTCGCCAATGGATTTCATCCCCTAACGGGCGATGAAGTAGTGCGGCAGCGCGAAGGATATAGGTACAAGAACGATCGCGGCGAATCTGTCAAAGCGATGGAACATCGTGCCGGATGGGACGCGACGTTCAGCGCACCAAAGAGTGTTTCACTCACGGCCCTTGTCGGCGGCGATGATCGCGTCCGCGAAGCGCACCGCGAAAGCGTCCGCATCGCCCTCAGTGAGCTTGAGAACTTCGTCCAAGCCCGCATTGGTAGCAACCATCCTGCCGAAACGACTGGCCAATGGATTGTGGCCAAATTCGAGCACGACAGCGCAAGGCCCGTGGATGGCTATGCCGCACCCCAGCTTCACACGCATTGCGTTTTCTTCAATGTCACCCAAACCAGGAGCGGCGAGACGCGCGCCTTGCAGCCGCAGGAGCTTTATCGCAGCCAGCGGTTTGCCACGGCGGTTTATCAATCCGAGTTGGCGAGTCGTTTGCGGCAGTTGGGATACCAGATTCAAACGGGCAGGAACGGCGCGCCCGAAATCAAAGGCTACACGCGTGAATATCTCGAAGCGTCGAGTCCACGCCGGCGCCAGATTGAGGCTCATCTGAGAGAACACGGGCGAAAGGGCGCAGCCGCGGCTGAAATCGCCGCCCATCGCACGCGGGAAGCGAAACAGAAACTAACGGCAGAGGAAATGCGCGCCCGGCATGGAGAAATTGCAGAGACGTACGGCAACCAAGCCGATGGAGTTGTTGCAGAGGCGAGGGTGAATGCCCTAAGCCTGAGAATCGAGGCCGATGAAGAACGACACAAGCATGCCCAGCAAGCTGTGACCTATGCCCGCGATAAACAAATTGAGCGCGAGGCTGTGTTCGACGAACGCGACCTCTTGACGGATGCCCTAAAGCGGTCAATGGGCCGAGCCACTTTGAAAGAAATCCGCGAGAATTTCGCAGCTCGGCAGAGCGCAGGGGAATTCATCGAGGCTGGGAAGAGCAGCGCCGGGCGCAGCTTTACGACTCGCCAGATGATGGAGATTGAGAAGGAAAATATTCGCCTTATGCAAGCTGGGCAGAAGCGATTCAGCCAGCCGCTCGCGCCAGAGCATTTGGTTGAACACCGCCTCAGCCGTTTGAGCGAGGACCAACGGCGAGCGGTACAGGAGATCCTGGCAATCCGCGACCAAGTTGTGGGGTTGCAAGGAACCGCGGGCACCGGCAAAACGACGGCGCTTGCGGCCATTCGTTACGCGGCAGAGCGCCAAGAATATCGAGTCGAAGGTTTCGCGCCGACCTCGCGGGCGGCGCAGCAGCTTGAAGAAGCCGGAATCAAATCCCGCACGTTGCAGCATTTTCTAGTTCAGGGAATGTCAAACGATAACAACACAAAGCGGCTCTTCTTTGTGGACGAATCGAGCCTGGCTGGGACAAGACAGGTGAATGAGTTTCTGAAGCGATTGAACGCCCAAGACCGGGTGATTCTTGTCGGTGACGTTCATCAGCATCAAGGCGTCGAAGCCGGGAGGCCGTTTGAGCAGTTGCAGCAAGCCGGAATGAAGACCGCTGAACTCAACCGAATCATCCGGCAGCGCGACCCGGAGCTGAAGGAAACCGTCGAGCAGCTTGCCCATGGCGAAGTGCGTGTGGCCCTCGAAGCCTTGCAAAAGTCTGGCAAGGTACAGGAGATTCCCGACGCTGAAGCCAGACTGAGCGCCATTGCTCGCGATTATGCACGGAATCCGCAGAATGCGCTTGTCGTGTCGCCGGACAATCGTTCACGGATGGATTTGAATGAGAGGATTCACGCGGAATTGCAGGTAAGCAGCGCGATCAACCGCAAAGAGCATCGAATCGCCATTCTTGTGCCCGATTCACACACGACCGGCGCAGAACGGCAGTGGGCTGGTTGCTACGAATACGGCGACGTTGTGCGCTTCACCAGGGGCAGCAAGATGCTCAGGCTCAAGGCTGGCGAATATGTTCGCGTGACGGATTCCGACCTTATGAAAAACCTCGTGACGGTTCGGCGAACGAATGGCAAGGAACTCACTTACGACCCTTCGCGCGTCCAAGGGGTGAATGTGTATCAAGAAGCCGAAAGGAAATTCTCAGTCGGCGACCGCATTCAGTTCACGGCACCATTTCGAAGCGAGCGCATTGCGAATCGCCAGCTTGGAACAATTCAGGAGATTCGCGCCAATGGCAAACTCAAAATCAAACTCGATTCCGGGCGCACGGTTGCCCTGTCATTGCACAAACATCCGCACCTCGATTACGGATACGCGGTGACAAGTCATAGCAGCCAAGGGCTAACGGCAGATCGCGTCCTGGTGAACGTGGACACCACGAATGCGCATGAAAAGCTGCTGAATACGCGCTTCGCCTACGTTGCGATATCGAGAGCTCGCTTTGAGGTCAAAATTTATACCGACAACGCGCAAGCCCTCACCCAAGAACTGAGCCGCGAAATCACCAAGCGCACGGCCATCGAGAATCCTCAGGAGCAGCACGAAGAGCAACCTAGCCAACAGGACCACAAGCAGAAGCAGTCTCAAGGCCTCAGCCTGGGCCTGTAGAGGTCGGCCAAGATGCAAAGGCTTCGAGGTCCGATGGATTGGATTAAGCAAGAGGGATCGTTTTACTTCTAGCGCCTACTTGAAATAGCGTTGGCCTCCAGCCAGACACAATCTCGCCAAATTTATTTTCGAAGAAGTATCCCCCAGATATATAATTTACGCATGCGTAACCGAGGACAAGTTACGTAGTTGAGTTGGTGTGCGTTTTTTTGTTTGTGGTCGGCACAACTCGCCGCAGGTCACATTCATGTTGGAACAGAAGTTCTACGCACACTCCCTTGAAGGTGAACCGCAGACAAAATGGCAGGAATTGAATGAGCATCTCTTGAATGTGGCTAGGCTTGCGGCCCGCTTCGCGGAGGCTTTTGATTCCCGATCCTGGGGATACTGCGCAGGGCTGTGGCATGACCTGGGGAAATACCAAATTGAATTCCAGAAAAGGCTCCTTGGGAGTCAGGTGTCCGTGGAGCACTCCGGCGCGGGAGCCGCACTGGCAATTAAGAAAGACAGGGAATTAGGAATGCCCTTGGCATTCGTGATTGCGGGCCACCACGCAGGACTCGCCAACCCTGTTTCCGACGAACCCGGTTCTCCAAGCCCCCTTCGGGAGCGGTTGAGAGAAAACGCCCCGAAATTGGAGAAGATAATTCCCTTTACTCCTGACCAGATCGTGAGTCATATATTGCCCCAGATCCCTGAGTTCCTGCGGGCCCACTCCGGACTGCGGAGGGACGATCTGAGTCGTAAATCTGAGTTCTGGACGCGGTTCCTATTTTCCGTCGTGGTGGACGCTGACCGCCTGGATACAGAAGCGTTTTACGAACCGGATAAGGCCGCTCTCCGCAGGCGATTTTCTTCCATCACCACGCTACGGGAGCAGTTGGATTCATTCATCGATAAAAAGGTCAGTGAGCTTTCCGCTATCGAGAAGGCCAAACCTGTGAACGTCTCGCGGGCGGAGATCCTCGAAGCGTGCCGGAAGGCGTCTAGCCTTCCGCCCGGAGTCTTCAGCCTCACAGTACCAACCGGTGGGGGAAAGACTCTCTCGGCCATGTCTTTCGCGCTTGGTCATGCCGATCAGCATGCACTCCGGCGTATCATCGTTGTGATCCCTTATACCAGCATCATTGAACAGAATGCCGCCGTCTACAAGCAAACACTTGGAGCAGAGAATGTTGTGGAGCACCATTCCAACCTTGATCCCGATAGAAGTAAGTCCATGTACGGCGAGGAACTCACGCGCAGGCATGAGCTTGCGTGCGAAAACTGGGATGCTCCGGTAGTCGTCACAACCACGGTGCAATTCTTTGAATCACTGTTTTCCAATCATCCCTCGCGTTGCCGCAAGATTCACAACATTGCTCGCAGTGTAATTATTCTCGACGAAGTCCAATCCTTGCCCCCCGGCTTTCTCCTCAGCTCGTTGAGGCGCTCAATGAACTAGCAACCTATTACGGATGCTCGATTGTCCTTTCCACAGCGACCCCTCCGGCCCTCGCGGCAAGAGAGGGGTTTGAAGTGGGGCTGACGGGAATCCGCGAAATAGTGGCCAATACCAAGGAACTGGCGGAGAAACTCCAGCGAGTCGAATATGCCTGGCCCACCGACGATGCTCTCTCCATGACGTGGCAACAACTCGCCGAAAAAATGATTGACAGCCGTCAGGTATTGGCTGTGGTTCACAAAAGAGACGACGCGCGTAATCTGGCCAGCGAACTTCAGGGCATCGCGCCAGATGAACGCGTTTGGCATCTTTCAGCCCTGATGTGCGCTGCGCACCGGTCGAAAGTGCTGGCTCAAATAAAAGAGAGTCTTGCGCAAGGAGCCGCCTGCCGTGTGGTTTCAACGCAACTCGTGGAGGCAGGAGTGGATGTGGATTTCCCCGTCGTTTATCGGGCGCTAGTGCTTAGTTGCGCAAGTTCGCGTAATAACGTTTGGGAGCTGTAGGATGAACCACAGTCTTTCTCCATTCAAAGGGGGCTGCCGTCAGATTATAGGCAGCCACGAACTGATCGATGGCCTT